>CBDVDU010000027.1:0-15987 GCA_965372825.1 uncultured Gammaproteobacteria bacterium
TCCTCCAGTTTTTTAAGCTCTTGATACCTCGCAGAAGAAATAATGACAGCAACTTCTTTATCTTGTTTGGAGATAGTGACTGGATTCTCTTCTACTGCCGAAATAACCGCACTAAAATTTTGTCTTGCTTCTGTTGATGTGATCGTTTTCATCCTTATTACCTCAAAATAAAATGTACAATATAATGTGTATTTCGTACATTATATGTATTTAATTTCACCGTCAACTCTCTACCTCGAAAAGTCACTCTACGGAACCTTAAACCCATCTTTAGCCGTATAATAAGTTTCCGTTTTACTGCTAAGCGGAAAAACCTCTAACCAACGCAAAGCTTTTGTTTCTTCTTTCAAACTTTCGATAAAAGACTTTAATTTTTCTGGAATAGCTTGCTGTGCTTTTTCCCATTCATAATCAGGTAATTTAATGGTGCTTAATGCCCAGGCATATTGTTGGTTTGCAATATAAGGTTTTAATGTCTTACCGTCCCAAATAGCCAAAGCCACAGAAATAGTTTCCTGTTCGCTTAATCGGGTAGGTATTCTGGTTTCTTCATCCCAGTCACCACTTGAATAAGTGTAGCCTTTATCTAGTTTAAGAACATTTAAATCCGCCATACTTTTTTGTACTAAAACCTTACCTTCGGCATCATAAGAGGCTTCTAATAGTTCAGGCGGTATGCTATCTTCTGCTTCAAATGAATACACACCATCAATTAAGTTTCTGGCATCTTGTGGCATGGTGAATTGATTTTCTATATTACCCAGCAAGAGTTTTGCTGTTAGCCATAATTGCCCTACGTGCGAATAAACCGCTTGCGTACCCGCATGATCTGGTTTTAGCCAGTCTTTATCTACACCATCCGCAGGGTCTGGAGAATACACACATAATAAAGGCAGTCCTCGTTGATCTTTTGCGCCTTGCTCTGTTAGTCTATTACCCTCTTTATCGCGCACATGCCTTTGTAATCGCCCTGCCCTTTGGATAATAAGGTCAATTGGCGCAAGGTCGGTAATCATCAAGTCAAAATCTAAATCTAAAGATTGTTCAACGACTTGAGTGGCGATAAGCACCTGCCCTTTTCGTTGCAGCGGTGTTGAATCATTACCAAATCGGTCTAAAGTCTGTTTTTCTATGGTTTGCCGGTCACCCATGGCAAAACGACTGTGGAACAAACTCAACTGAGCGGATTCTATTCCTGCAACCAATAAATTTTGATAGGCTTGTCGTGCGGATTTAACGGTATTGCGAATCCAGCAAACACATTGCCCTGCATTTGTCGCTTGTTTTATTATTTCTAACACCGCTTGTTCGGTCGCCAAGCGCTTAACTTTTACTGTGCGTTTAACCTCTTCTCGGGTATCAACGGCTTGCTCTACTTCATTAACTGCGGGCGTATGCGTGACCAGTGGATATTCTTTTTCCTTTACCAATTTGGGAGGCTCTTCTCCTAAGCCTTTATGAAAGGCAGACACTAATGCCTCACGCATCACTTGCGGTAAAGTGGCAGATAATAAAATAACACTGCCCCCTTGGCGGGCATGCGCTTCCAGTAAGGCATTCAATAGTTTCTGCATATAACCATCATAAGCATGGACTTCATCAACCAGTAGAATCTTTCGGCCTAATCCCAATAATCGTAAGGATTGATGTCTGGCGGGCAATACCGCTAATAAAACCTGATCTAATGTTCCCACGCCGACATCAGCCAATAAAGCCTTTTTACGGCTATCTGCTAACCAGGCATTACAATATGCCGTAGCACTGAGTTCTTGTTCTTGCTCATATTTTCCTGCTTGGTAATCAGAATCTTGTAATGACTGCTCAGATAAAAGCACTGATTCCCTAAAACTTTCTGACAATTCCCTTGCGCCATGCGCCAAAATTAATGACGGCTGATTATCATCAGCCTGATAAAATTTACCATATACCTTACCCAGCCGTTGGTACATTGCATTAGCTGTTGCCATCGTTGGCAAAGCGACATATAAACCATCAGCCAAACCTTTGTCCAGCAAGCGATGCACTAACGTTAAAGCCGCTTCTGTTTTACCTGCTCCCGTGACATCTTCTAAAATGAATAGCTGCGGCTTATCGGGAAGTGGTTCATTAATGGCATAGTTTTGTAAGGGTGTGGCTTGTTCAATAAAAGGGAAAAGGTTTTGGATATGGCTGAACGGACTAGTTTTAGTGAGTGTAGGTAATACTCCTATCGCTTTTTGTGCATTAGCTAAGGCTATTTTCTGCCAATAATCCTTTAAATCTTGCGGTTTACTGTAATAGCTAAAGTAATCCTGATTTGAACCTGTCCAGTCCGCCAAAACAGCAACACCAGCTAGTTGCCATGAGATGACTTTTAAACGCTTTTTTAGGTCTTTGTCTAACAGAGGGCGAAAATCAAAATCTTTTAAAAAAAGACTGAATACATCTTGCGTAAAGAATAAAGCCGCTTGCTCGTCTTCCGTCTGAAAAAAGTTATTTAATCGTTCTTTAAGTTTTCTTTTTGGAGGAACACCATGATGCCCTGTGACTATCTCCATCCAAGGCTCATAATATTTAAACCATGTTTTAATTTCTTTAGAGTTGAGGTCAGAGAAATCAAGTTGTTCAGCCAGAGCCGATTGAAGCCCGCCTCTCCACAAGCAAAACCCTAGACTATCATGGCGCTCACTGTAGGGCATTCTATTATTTTCTTTCACTAAATCAGGCGATAAATCTCGCCTTAACCCTTGAAATGATCGAGAAAATTTACCCAAATCATGCAACGCCAAGCAAAATACAAAAAAGTCTCTTAGCCATTCTGGTGATACCTGTAATTGGGCTGCCAATTTTTTACATAAGGGTTTATCGGGTGAGAGCAATAAATACCCTACCGCCGCCACATCCAAACAGTGATAAGGCAACAAGTGATAAGCCGCGCCCTCGCCTTCATCAGCTTTCGCCTTACCCCAATACCGGAAATATAACTGCTCTGTCATTTATCTCTCCCTGCAATGAATCTTAGTTAATTCTTATTATCCACACTCACTGCCTCATTTGGTGAGGCAGTGATAATTTTTTTGCATTTTATTGATTTCTGCCATGACTGCCTCTCTTAAAAACACGGGTGCTATCACCTTTACTTCTGCGCCATGTTTGAGAATATCCATGATTAACTCGCGGCTATCACTAAAGGGGAAACTCAGTTGATAGTTGCCATTGTCTAGCCATTTACCTTTTTGTTCTGGATGCCACAGTTCGTCAGCGACCCAGTTGGCGCGATTTTTACTGAAAACTAATTCAGCGATATGTTCAGCTTTACCGGTAAAAATACCGTAGGCAGAATGCAGGAAGTCTTGTAATTGATGTTCGGGGATTTGTAGAGCCGGTTTATCCAGAACTTTGGCTGAGTGGACACTGTCAATTGAGAAGATGCGTAGTTGATTCCGCTTGTGACAGTAGGCGGCTAAATACCAATTATCACGATAGTAAATGAGTTTTTGTGCGGAAATAATTCGGTCGCTTTTTTCGCCATTATTACCTCTGGCATGATATTGAATACGTATTTGTTGCTTGCTAAAGAGTGCGGTGGCGAGCCGTTTGAAATAACTATCGTCTTTAAGCCGCCGGCCTACGGTGGTGAACTGGATTTTGTCGGCGATAACTGGCTGCGGACTATTTTCTTTGCTGAGCATTTCATTGATTCGTTGCTGTAATGCTTCGATCTGCTCGCTGAGGATGCCGGGGCTGATATTCTGTAGTATTTGCTGACAAATTAATAAGCCGTGCAACTCTTCGCTATTAAACCAGAGCCCCGGCAATTCATAAGGTTTGTTGAGCGATTGCTGATTATAGAAATAGCCATTGGCTTCGCGATTATATTCTAGCGGTGCACTGAGGTAATCGCGTAGGGTTTCGATACTGCGATCAGCAGTAGATTTAGAGCATTCTAGCTGCTCCATGATTTGCTTAAGTGCAACGGGGGTTCGATGGGCGCTAAGTAGTCCGTGTAGCCGATATATCCTGTCGAAACGATCCATTGTTTTCCTTGTGCAATTTGATTCTGGCTGCGGCACGAAGCACATTGTTTCCTAATTGATGTGCTTCGTGCCTTTGTTCCTATTTAGCATTAGTCCTTAGGCATACACATTTTATAAAATCCGAAACTTTAGCTTAGGTAGCACTGCCAGTCCTCAGAGGACTGGCAGTGCTTTCGGGTATTATTGAATTTTGATTCCTTGCCACTATTTCAAGTATATTTGTACTATGTCGCTTTGTCGTGGCTAAAGCCACTCCCACAGAGTACAAAATTTGCATCATATTTACTTCTCATTCCTTACTCGCGCCACGGCATAATGGGTACAGTTGATAGACTATTTGCTGGTGCGCCGTCGATGATTTTTCGACTGATGGCGACATAAACAAGGGTATTGCGTTTTTTATCAAAAAGTCGAACTACGCGCGTTTCTTTGAAGAATAAAGAGGTATTCTCACTAAAAGCTTCTTCTTGTTTGGCTAGTTTTTCTTTAAAAGTAATGGGACCAACTTGCCTACAAGCCAACGAAAACTGAGCAGGATCTTCCGCCAAACCAAAGGTGCCTTTCAATCCGCCTTTTTTAGCTTGGCTAAGATGACAACTGACACCGCTAACTTTTGGATCATCGAAGGCTTGCACACAAATTTTATGATTAGCTCCAATTAATTTCCATGAGGTGGTGATGCAACCGACTTCTTCTGCCGCTGCGTTTTGCATTAACGCGCCAGTGAGTAGAGCGCAAAGGGTGAGTGTTTTTTTCATTTATTGTTCTCGGGAGGGAATAAGTTTCAATAGATTGTAGGGCGTGGCTTTAGCCCGCCGTTGTGCGTATAAAGGCATAAATATCTACACAAGTTTAAAAGCCTTCTCCAGCGGGAGAAGGTTGGATGAGGGGGAATAATATAAAGCCTTGATTTTATTCTCCTCACCCCAGCCCTCTCCAGCAGGAGAGGGAGCTATCTTGACTTGCAACTCTTGTATTTTAATATAAAAAGTTATGTAGATACCTATAGCATAAAGGCGGGCTAAAGCCACGCCCTACTATTCTTAATCTTCTTTTCTAAACTCGCCTTCAATAACATCCGGTTGCGCTTTAGGCTGTTGGTGCGGTGGCACGCCAGCTTGAACCAAGCGCTTTTCGATAATGTACTGGGCAATTTTCTTACGCACCGGTGGAATTAAACAGGCAAATCCTATGATGTCAGTGAAAAATCCTGGTGTTAATAATAGCGCGCCACCGACTAATAATATCGGACCTTCGACCATTTCATAAGCGGGTAATGTGCCTTTAGCTAAGTTATCTTGAAAGCGCTGCCAAGTAGCTAAGCCTTGCTGTCTTAATAGTCCTGCCCCGATAATGGCAGTCAGCACAACTAAAGCAATGGTTGGGAAAACGCCGACAATCCCCCCTATTTGTAATAATAAATATATTTCCACAAAAGGGATGACTAAAAAAGCTAAAAAAACAAATTGTATAGGGTTCATAAGGCGTCTCTTCTCGTACTGGTTAATAGTTCCTGCTTATTTAGGAGCGAGAATTCAATAATACCCGAGCCTGACTTGTCTTTTGACTCCACGACCGCGCTAGAAAAACAGTTGCGTAGCTCGCTATGCGTCCGTTCTCCTAACACACTTATGAAGCCAAAATCCTGTGTCATACTTTCGGGTATTATTAACCCCTCACTCCTTAAACAGGTATAAATCTTAAGCGGCATCCTTCTATAATGAGGACTTTTTTTTAAAAAAATAGTATTCTTTATGCTTTATAGCATACTACAGGCTGAATATTGTCGCTTTTACCTTGCGCTATTTTCATTACAAAAGCACATCATGGTGCGATAAACTTAAGACGGGACACCTAGAAATCGTAGGGCGGACTTCAGTACGCTATTGCTAAAAAGGCGGGCTGAAGTCCGCCCTACTGTATTATTAGAGCTGCACCCTACCCAAAATCATTACTTTCTCCACCGATAATGGATTACCTGATTATTTACAATGGATCACTTCATGCATCACGTTAAAATAGTTCTTTCCTGCTTTTTTATTCTGTTTAGTCAACTCACTTTCGCAATCGACCCTGATGACTTATTAGCACCAGAACAAGCCTTCAAGGTTTCCGTGCAAGCAACCGAAGATGGCAATCTGCTAATCTCGTGGGATATTGCTGAAGGTTATTATTTATATCGCAATAAAATGTTATTTACCTCAAAAACTGAGGCAATAACGATTGAACATGCTGATTTACCTGCTGGTGACATTAAAACGGATAAGTATTTTGGTGATGTGGTTATTTATCGCAATAATATAGCGAGTAAATTAACCCTACAACGCCCTGAAGAAGCGACTTCCTTTTCTTTATTGGTAAAACATCAAGGCTGTGCTGATTTGGGCATCTGTTACCCTCCACAGCGAACAATACTAACTATTCAACTTCCTGAAAAAAATACCCCAACAGCAAACAGCAGTTCAAATCCATTACAACAACTGAGCAATAGTTTTAAGTTAGGGCTAAACCTTTTTAAACAAGAAGCTGAATTATTACCTGCTGAAGAAGCATTTCAATTTTCAGCTTTGGTCAAAGATGGTCAAAACCTAAGCGTTAATTGGCAAATAGCAGAAGGCTATTATCTTTATAGAGAAAAAATAGAGCTGCAATTACTCGGTTCTGATAATAGTAAATTACTTGATTATGAGATTCCTCATGGCACGCCAAAATTTGATGAGGCGTTTGGTGATGTCGAAATCCTGCATAATAACTTAGCTTTTACTGTTCCTCTTGAGCGTTTGAATACTGCCCAACATAGCATTATCTTGCGCGCAAAATTTCAAGGCTGTGCTGAGCGTGGCGTTTGTTATCCACCAATGGATAAGACAATTACGTTATTGTTGCCCGAAATAGTCGCAAACAATTCTTCTACCCCAATCGTTCAGGCAAAAAAAAAAGCTAGCTCAGAACAAGACCTGATTATTCAATCTTTACAGCAAGATTCCTTTCTGCTCACGTTATTAAGCTTTTTTGGTTTCGGCTTATTATTAGCCTTTACGCCTTGTGTGTTTCCGATGATTCCTATCTTATCGGGGATTATTGTAGGTCAAGGTAAAGACATCAGCAGTCGTAAAGCCTTTATGCTTTCACTGAGTTTTGTACTCGCATCGGCTATTACTTATACCGTTTTTGGTATTCTAGCGGCATTATTTGGTAGTAATCTCCAAGCAACGTTTCAAGCACCTTGGATTATTTATCTTTTCAGCGCGATCTTCATCGCGCTATCCCTATCGATGTTTGGTTTTTATCATTTAGAGCTACCAAAATCGTTGCAAGCCCGTTTACATAATGCAAGTGATAATCATCGTGATGGCTCTTACTTAGGCGCTGGATTAATGGGGATTTTCTCTTCCTTAATCGTCGGCCCTTGTGTCGCTGCACCATTGGCTGCTGCTCTTATGTATATAGGCCAGTCCGGTGATGTGATTTTAGGTGGCTCGGCTTTATTTGTCATGGGCTTTGGCATGGGCGTACCGTTATTAATTATTGGCGCTTCTGCTGGCAGCTTATTACCTAGGGCAGGACATTGGCTAAATGCTAGCAAATCCGTGTTTGGCGTCATTATGTTAGCTGTTGCCATTTGGATGTTAGAGCGGGTACTTGCCGCTGAAATCATTATGTTTTTCTGGGCAATCCTATTCATCATTCCGGCTATTTATTTGCGCGCTTTAGATCCATTACCTAGCGTTGATAGTGGCTGGCATAAGCTATGGAAAGGCTTTGGTGTTATCTTACTCGCTTATGGGTTGCTTATTTTAATTGGCCTAAGCGCAGGCAATAGCAATCCCTTGCAACCATTAAAAGGTTTATCTATGGGCGCGGCAGGGGCACAAGCCGAAACACCCCCTGTCTTTAAAAAAGTAGCATCACTATCTGAATTAAAACAAGAAATCCAACGCGCCAACGCTAAGGGGCAGTGGGTGATGTTGGATTTTTATGCAGACTGGTGTATTAGTTGTAAAGAAATGGAAGCCTATACATTAAGTAAGCCAGAAGTTAAACAGGCACTGGCTAACTTTGTTCTATTACAGGCCGACGTCACTAAAAATACGTCCGCAGATAAAGAGCTATTAAAAGCCTTTAATTTAGTGGGCCCCCCTGCTATATTGTTTTTTCGTTTAGATGGACAAGAACAAGATGATTTACGCATTATTGGTTATCAAGATGCAGAGACGTTTTTGGCTCAATTGTCCAAGATTTAAGACAACTATATTTCCGTAAGAATCAAAATTTAATAATATCCGCAAGCACTGCCAGTCCTTTGAGGACTGGCAGTGCTACATAACCTACAGTTTCGGATTTTATTGGATGTGTATTCCTGAAAGTGATGTAGCGTAACTGTTCACAGACCCTCATAAAAATATCGTCATTCCCGGAGTCTACCCGTCAAGCGTGGGTACAAGCTTTATCGGGAATCTACGTTGAGCATAGATTCCTGCTAAAAGCATGCAGGAATGACAAGGTGTTTTGATGTTTTCTAGGGGATCTGAACGGTTACGATGTAGCTCATATGCAATTTACTCCATATAGGCTACAAATTCTAAGTTATCCATTACAAAACTGAATAAGTAGCGAAAGGAATCAAATATGATCAGTGATTTATTAGATGTTACCGATGCCAATATTTTACTGATTATCGGTGACGATCAGCTCAGCAGTATTAGTGACTTACTACATAGCAATAACTACTACAAAACACAAAAAGCAACGGATGCAAAAACAGCATTAGAACTCTATCAGTCTACTCGGCCTGACCTTATTATTTTTGGTCCAGCGCATGATTGTACTTTAGATAAATTAAGCACGCTCCTACAAGCCTTAGACCCAGCCACAGCATTGCCGCCAATCTTTCTAATTAACAATAAACAGGCACATATTCCACCTATTAATGCAGGAGCAAAAGACTTTATTAATTCGCCCGTTAATCCTGCGGAATTTTTATATCGCCTGCATCATCTAATTATCAATGAACTGAGTAGCCAAGAGTCGGCTTGTTATACAAAAACCATACTAGAGACAGTCCAGCAACGAAATGAAGAGTTACAAGAATCTCAATTAGAAATTATTGAGTGTCTAGGCTATGCCGCTGAGTTTCGTGACTCAGAAACGGGTATGCATACGATTCGTGTCGGCCATTACTCGGCCTGTTTAGCAAAAGCCATGGGCATGAATGACCGAGAAGCAGAAAAACTGATTTATTCCGCTCCTATGCATGATGTCGGTAAAATTGGCATTCCTGATGCTATTTTACTTAAACCAGCTCGTTTAGAAGGCAAGGAATGGGAGATCATGAAGCAACATACGTTGATTGGTGAGCGCATTTTAAATCGCTCGAAAAACAAATTATTGCAACAAGCCGCTATTATCGCCTTATCGCACCATGAAAAATGGGATGGTAGCGGTTACCCTAACGGGTTATCTGGAACTGATATTCACCTTTACGGACGTATTGTTGCTATTGCCGATGTTTTTGATGCACTCACGATGCAACGCCCTTATAAAAAAGCTTGGACCATTGAAAGTGCTGTAAAATTCATTAACTCGGAATCGGGCAAGCATTTTGACTCATCCTTAGTTGAACTATTTAATGAGTTCCTACCTGAAATCATTAAAATTAAAGACACCTATAAGGACGACTATACCAATTCCGCTTTACTCAATGAATATGTCTCTCTCTAAATAATGCCTAAACCATTACTTGTTTTTATTTTTATATTCCTAATATTAGTTAGCGCTTTATTCGCCAATCATCAAAGCCAAAAAGAGCAACAAGTATTAGCACCTACGCCTTTAATCGATTTTTCCTTGGCAAATTTAGCGGGTGAACTAACGCCTATCTCCAAATGGCGCGGTAAAATCCTAATCATTAACTTTTGGGCAACTTGGTGCCCGCCTTGCCTGAAAGAAATACCTGATTTCATTGCTCTACAAAATGAGTATGCTAATAAAAATGTACAGTTTATTGGTATCGCGATTGATACTCCTGAATCAGTAGCTGATTATCTCGCTTTTATCAATATCAACTACCCTATTCTTATGGCTGAAGTAGAAGGTCAACAACTTGCTAAACAATTAGGCAATGTGGTCAATGCGGTTCCTTTTACCCTTATTGTAAACGCCAATAACGAGATTATTTTTCGTCATCCTGGTGAATTATCTAAAACTAAAATTCGTCAGATTATCGATCCGCTTATACAACAAGAACCGACAAAGCCCCTAACGACTGAAAATCACTAGAACTCACGTAACCGTTCACGTCCCCCTTATGAAAAATAGAACAAGAGGGTGTAAGCTATTTTTTCAGCTCGTCATTCCTGCATGCTGTTAGCAGGAATCTACGTTTAACATGGATCCCCGATAAAAGACTTCGGGGATGACGATATTTTTATATGAAATTTAGGGGGTATGTGAACGGTTACGAACTCACTGACAAAAAGTAAGTCATTCCCAACCCTGCAATATGTTAAGAAAGTCACAAAGAAACGAGCTATTTTGTCGCTAACTGTTGTTAAATAACATATATCTGGACAAAATCACGCAAATTAGGCAAAATTAGACTGTTTTTATAAAAACAACAATAACAATAATAATAAAACCCCCTGTTCCTCATGGCAAAAATCACTATTCTTAACGGCCCTAATCTTAATTTACTCGGCGTTCGCGAGCCGGGACTTTATGGCAATAAAACCCTCAGTGATATACAGCACAGCACCGAAGAGCTTGCTGCAAAACTTGGCCACTCGCTCAACTTTGGGCAAAACAATGCTGAACATGAAATTATCGAACTGATTCATCAAGCGTTTGCAGATCAAATTGATTTTATCATTATCAACCCTGCTGCGTTTACCCATACTAGCGTCGCCATTCGTGACGCCTTGTTAGCAACAAAAATTCCTTTTATAGAAGTCCATCTATCCAATGTCCACGCACGGGAGCCATTTCGTAAGCACTCCTATTTCTCTGATATTGCTCAGGGAGTTATTTGTGGACTTGGCGCATTAGGATACGAATTGGCCTTACAGGCTGCACATCAGACACTACTCGAGAGAAAATAAATCGTGGATATTAGAAAAATAAAAAAACTGATCGAACTTATTGAAGCATCTGACATCGCTGAAATTGAAATCACCGAAGGCGAAGAGTCAGTGCGCATTAACCGTTATTCACAAGCTGTAGCACCCGTTATGGCTGCTGCACCTGTCGCGATAGCTGCGGCTCCTCTAGCCAACGCACCAGCAATTGCTAGCGCTCCAGCAGCTGCACCGGAAATTTCTGGTCATGCAGTTAAATCACCCATGGTCGGTACTTTTTACCGTTCCGCTTCACCTGGCTCTGCTGCATTCGTTGAAGTAGGTCACACGGTTAAAGAGGGTGACACACTCTGCATTATCGAGGCAATGAAAATTCTAAATCAAATTGAGGCTGATAAGAGCGGAACGGTCAAACAGATCTTGATCGAAAATGCACAACCAGTTGAATATGACCAGCCTCTTTTCATCATTGAATAACAGCGAGGTATAACCATGTTCGATAAACTAGTTATTGCCAATCGCGGAGAAATTGCTTTACGTATTTTACGTGCATGCCGTGAATTAGGCGTTAAAACCGTTGCTGTTTATTCTAGTGCTGACCGTGATTTAAAACACGTTCGTCTAGCAGATGAAGCTATTTGCATAGGGCCTGCAGCCTCTGTAGACAGCTACTTAAATATTCCTGCGATTATTAGTGCGGCCGAAGTTACCGATGCCGAAGCCATTCACCCCGGTTATGGATTTTTAGCAGAAAGCGCTGAATTTTCTGAAAAAGTAAAACAAAGTGGCTTTATTTTTGTTGGCCCAGAAGCGGATACTATTCGCAAAATGGGCGATAAAATCGAAGCTAAAAAAGCTATGATAGCATCAGGCATTCCTTGTGTTCCTGGAAACGGTGAACCTTTAGGCGATGATAATGCAACCAACCTAAAGCTGGCACACGAAATTGGCTACCCTATTATCATCAAAGCCGCTGGCGGTGGTGGTGGTCGTGGTATGCGGACTGTACATACTGAAGGTGCGTTAATCAGTTCGATTGCCCTAACCAAATCAGAAGCGGGCCAATTCTTTGGCAACCCTACGGTCTACATGGAAAAATTCCTTGAAGACCCTCGTCATATTGAGATTCAAATCCTTTCTGATTCTCATGGTAATGCGATTCATTTAGGTGAGCGTGACTGCTCTATGCAACGTCGCCACCAAAAAGTCGTTGAAGAGGCACCAGCACCAGGTATTACCGCAGAGCAACGTAAATTCATCGGCGAGCGTTGTGCGCAAGCTTGTGTTGATATGGGTTATCTAGGTGCAGGGACTTTTGAGTTTTTATACGAAAAAGGCGAATTTTTCTTTATCGAAATGAATACTCGTGTTCAGGTTGAACACCCCGTTACCGAAATGGTTACTGGTATTGATATTGTTAAAGAGCAGTTACGTATCGCTGCTGGCGAACCCTTGTCTTACACACAAGATCAAGTGGTTTTACGCGGCCATGCCATTGAATGTCGTCTTAATGCAGAAGACCCGGTTACTTTTATGCCTTGCCCTGGAACAATTGACGTTTTCCATATGCCTGGCGGCCCAGGTATTCGCTGTGAAACGCATATTTATAACGGCTATAAAGTACCGCCTTATTATGATTCTATGATTGGCAAACTGATTGCTCATGGTGAAGATAGAGCTAGTTCGATTGCGCGCATGAAAACGGCATTAAGCGAAATGGTGATTGATGGCATTAAAACCAATATCCCATTACAGCAAGATATTATGGCCGATAATGCATTCGCTCTAGGTAGCCAAAATATCCATTATTTAGAAAAAAAATTAGGTATGAGTTAAAAAGAAATGCTTCCCCGTAGGGCGGACTTCAGTCCGCCTTACTCAAAGCACGTTTAGGAATACACACTCAATAAAACCCGAAACTTTAGGTTATGTAGCACTGCCAGTCCTCAAAGGACTGGCAGTGCTTTCGGATGTTATTGAATTTTGATTCCTTAAGGTGTAAAACCACATCCACAAATATTTATATCCAGATTTAACCTGTAAATCACTCTCAAAATAACGGACTCACGTCCACTCCAAACAAATAATTCATTATGGCTTGGCATCAAATCTCTGTCGAAAGCAACGAAGCTTCAGCACCTGATATTTCTGATTTTTTTAGCGAACTAAGTGCTGTTTCAGTGACCTATATGAGTGCAGAATCTAAACCTGTTTATGAGCCTAATATTGGTGAAACTCGTATTTGGGAGCAAACCAAAACCATTGCCTTATTTGAGCTTGATGCCTCCCCAGAGTTAATTAAAACCCTACTCTTCAAGCAATTTCCAGACGGCATCATGCAAAACTGGCATGCAGAAGTGTTAGAAAATCAAGTATGGGAACGCGCCTGGATGGAACATTATAAGCCAATGAAATTTGGCGATCGTCTTTGGGTCTATCCTACGGGGCAAGAACAATTTAGCTCTAATACTGTTAGCTTAATTCTCGACCCTGGTCTTGCTTTTGGCACAGGCACACACCCCACGACCGCACTTTGCTTGGAATGGTTAGCTAGCCATGATGTTACCGGAAAAACAGTGATTGATTTTGGTTGTGGCTCAGGTATCTTAGCTGTAGCCGCTGTTTTACTCGGCGCAAAAGAAGCACACGCCATTGATATAGATCCGCAAGCTCTGATCGCTACTGTGGATAATGCTGAAAAAAATGAAGTCAGCTCAAAAATAAAAACTTACTTACCTGAAGACTTTACGGCATTTGCAGCTGATATTGTTTTAGCTAATATTTTAGCCAAGCCTTTAATCGAGTTATCACCCTCTATTAGCGCCTTAGTCCGCCCTCAAGGTGAGTTAGTGTTATCCGGTATTTTAAAAGAACAGGCGGACTCAGTCAGTAGCGTCTATCAAGAAAACTTCACAATGAATACGCCAAGCATTCAAGATGACTGGTGCCGCTTAGACGGCATTAAAAAATAAGGCCATGTACGCAGTTTGCCCTAAGTGTCAAAATTATCAGGTAATTAGCGCCAAGCAACTGCAAAAAAAACGCGGCAAAGTCATTTGTTCGCAATGTAAAAAACCATTCAATCCACGCACCTCACTAACAGATAAAGCACCCAAAACTATTGATGCAATTGATGACAGAGAAATAGAACCTTATGCTTGGCAAAAACCAGTAAACTCTCATTCTAAATTATGGCTCACCGGCTATCTTTTAGGCGCACTTTTACTGGCGTATCAGGTTTATTATTTCAAAGGCTACTCCTTAGCACAGTCAGCACAAATAAGACCTTGGCTACAAACAATAAGTGCAGCTATAAACCATCCTCTTCCACATTATAAAAATATCTCTGAATTTACTACCATTGGCAGCTCATTCACGCCGATAGAAAACGGGAATTACCGACTACAAGTCAGTTTTATAAATCACGCTAATTTCAGTCAAACCCTGCCCAACCTAAACTTAAGCCTACAAAATTTACACGGAGGCATTATTGCGCAACGCATATTCACTCCGAAAGATTACATTGGCAATAACAACTCTTCACCGCAATTAGCCAGTAACAGCACATTCGATATAGATCTATTAATTGCTGTACCCGATAAAAATATTGGCGGCTATCAAGTCGCATTGCAGTAACAAGCTCATACGAGATCCTCCGTAGTTCGCTATAATAGCCAAATTTACCTCACGGATACCTCAATATGGCTCACCCTCAACTGTTTCTAAGAAAAAATGAAGACAAACGCTTACGCCAAGGTCATCTCTGGGTATTCAGCAATGAAGTCGATACTAAGCGCAGCCCACTAACACAATTTACAGCAGGTGATTTAGTTAGCGTCACGGCAAGCGATGGCAAAATATTAGGCTCGGCCTACCTAAACCCGAACACTCTGATTTGTGCGCGCATGCTATCGCGTAAACCTAGCGCAAAATTAGGTGAGAAAATATTTACCGCACGCATAAGCAAAGCACTTGCTTTACGCGAGTTATTTTATGATAAACCATTCTACCGTCTAGTTTTTAGTGAAAGCGATGGTTTACCGGGCTTAGTGATTGACCGTTTTGGCGATGTCTTATCCGTGCAAATCACGACAGCTGGCATGGAGCGCCAAAAAGAGCCATTAATTGAAGTATTGGTCGAATTATTGCAACCGCGCGCTATTTTGTTGAAAAATGATAATCCCCAAAGAGAATTGGAAGGCTTATCAATGGAAACCGAATTAGCCTACGGTGAATTACCTGAACAACTCATTATCGAAGAAAATAACGCGCAATTTAAAATTGATATTGTTAATGGCCAGAAAACTGGCTGGTTTTATGATCATCGCAGTAGTCGTGCCGATTTAGCTAAAATAGCATCAGGCAAAACAGTTTTAGATCTATTTTCTTATGCTGGTGCTTGGGGCATTCCAGCAGCAATGAATGGCGCTGAACAAGTAACCTGTGTCGATGCTTCGGCTGGAGCCATTGCTTTAGCCGAGCAAAATGCACAACTTAACCAAGTCAGCGATAAAATGCAGTTTGTACAAAGTGATGTTTTTGAATATTTAAAACAAGCACGCTTAGATAATTTACGTTTCGATATTATCGTCTTAGATCCACCTGCCTTAGTAAAACGCAAGAAAGATTTCAAAGCCGGCTATGAGGCCTACCGCCGCCTAAACCACTTGGCTTTACAAGTATTAGCCAAAGATGGAATCTTAGTTTCTGCCTCTTGCTCTTACCACCTAAGCAAAGCGAATCTACATGAAATTTTACGTTCATCCGCGCGTCATATCGATAGAAACATCACCATATTAGCAACTGGCGGTCAAGCACCGGATCACCCGATTCATCTTTCTATTCCAGAAACTGAATATTTAAAAACGTTCGTTTGTGCGGTGTCCGAAACGCTGTAA
>CBDVDU010000028.1:0-15754 GCA_965372825.1 uncultured Gammaproteobacteria bacterium
TCCATAGAATCAACAATAGAGCCTGACACGGTGCAATTAATCGTTGATGTTGCGGGTTTATGATCTTGTGCACCAGCATTGGAAATAATTCGTCCAGCAGGAATCACGCCTTGGCGTAAAGCCCATAAGAATTCTTGGTAATATTTATCTTGTTTAGCTTTGCCTTTTTCTACACTGGATAGGGCTTTAGCAACACGTTGATAGGTGCCATCTATATCTGCATCAACGGCTTCACCCGATTTGGTTTTTAAACGGTATTTGGTGTCCCATATATCTAAAGACGCATCTTGTAATGCAATCTCCATGGTGTCGGTGTGAGGCTTGTTGGTCATCTATCTTCCTGTGTAATGCTGATGAATATTTTTCGATTTTTTGTCGCAGCGTTAACAAAAAATGCTGTTAATGAGCGTGTGTTCTATTTTTCGAGTTGGCAATAATAACACAATATATTGTGTTTAATAAAAATATAAATACTATATAGAGTGATTTTGTCGATGATTGACTCTGTGTTTGTCGGTATGTCATGGCTTTAGCTTATTTACGTTATTTTCTTAAGGTATTAGTTGTTGTTGGCTTGAATTTTGGTCGGCTTTACCTATACTTAAATGATGCCTTTATAAATTAAGAAGATTATGCTTAAAACGACTACTTTTTTGCCGCACTACGATGCTAATCCTGAATATAACGCTGATTTGTTAAGGAAAAGCTTGCCGTTGATGATTAAAAATAGCATTCCGCCGCATCCGATTAACTATGCTGTCTGGTATGAGTATGTTGAAGGTCATAATGCAGCCTTAAATGATGCTATTTATCAGGTTATTAATAGTAACCAGGAGCTTACTGAAGATGCTAGCTTGGAATTATACAAACAGCATATTTGTAATGCCTCAGCGGAATCATTTGAAAAAATTAATTTAAGCCTGCAAACGCTACTTAATGATGCTGCTGAGAGCGTAGAAAGCTCTGGTAATCGCGTTGCGAGTGTTAGTGAAAATCTTGAGGGCAGTGCTCTACAGTTAGAAAAAATGGATAATTTCAGCGATGCAAATGCTGTTATCGCGGATATTCTGGAGGAAACCAAGCAATTTTCGGCAATAACGGAAACATTGAAATCAAAGCTAAATAGCGCTAATAATGAATTGCTTGTACTACGTAGTGAGTTAGCGAGAACGAGAGAAATAGCGACTCGTGATGCATTGACTGGCTTATTAAATCGACGTGCTCTTGATGCTGAATTATCTGATTTAGTCGAACACTCATTAGGCTCTAATCATTGCATATTAATGCTTGATTTAGATAATTTTAAACGGGTTAATGATACTTATGGTCATGTTGTAGGTGATAAGGTGATTCGGTTTGCGGCAGGAATTTTAAAGAAGTATGTTGCTCCAGACCATATAGTTGCACGCTATGGTGGTGAAGAGATGCTCGTGATTATGCCAAATACTGAGATCGATAACGCGCTAGCAGTCGCGGAAACTATTAGAGCATCATTGGCAAAAAGTGAGTTAAAGCAAAAAGATAACGGTCAGTCTATTGGTAAAGTGACAGTATCGATCGGTGTCACTGCATTGCATGTAGGCGATAATGCGGAGAGCTTTGTTGCTCGAGCAGACCAAGCCTTGTATGCCGCGAAAAGTGCAGGTCGGAATAAAGTGATGCAAGCATAGCGATTACACTGGTCTTAACGTATCTTTGAGAAATTATCTTAATATTTGTACTGGATCATCATTGCTTGCGCAAGGTAAGTAACGAATATTTAATTTATTGGCGAGTTGCTGTAAATCAACGCAATGTTGTTGAAATTTATCTTGATAGCTCAATACGCGCTGCTTATCGCTGGTATCAACCATAATATCCTTATTATTATCCGTAAATCGATAGCGCCCTTTAGCGGGTAAGTGGCTTTCTAGTGGATCATAAACCAAAATCATAACGACTTCACAATGGCGCGCTAGTTTGGCTAAGTAATGTTCTGCTGCTTTATTCAGGCCACGAAAGTCGCTGATAATATAAACCAAGCTCCCAGGTTTCACGTGCTGACTTAAGCGGCGCATAACTTGTTCAAAATCCAATGCAGCCTGTTCAGGCTGCTGTTGAATCAAGGCATTAAAAAAATGCAAAACCGCTCGTTTACCATTTTGTGGTTTTAATTCTGTACAGGAGTGGTCAGTAAAAATTTGTCCGCCGATGCGATCGCTATGGCGTTGTGCGACCCAAGCAAGTAAGCCGGCAAGTTTGGCGGCTTGTACTGATTTAAATACCCCGCGTGTAGCAAATTGCATAGAGGCGCGGTAATCTACCGAGATAAACACGGGGCGTTCGCGCTCTTCACGAAAGAGTTTGGTATGTGCTTTTCCAGTACGCGCGGTTACACGCCAATCTATGCTGCGAATGTCATCGCCTGGCTGATAAGGCCTTACCTCATCAAATTCCATGCCACGACCTTTAGTGCGAGACACATAACCACCACTCTGCTGGGCACGAATACGCGAGCGGAATAAATTTAAGGTAGCGGCTGGTTTGGCGAGGTTAATCAGCATCTTTAAATTGACGCTGACGAGTTCATTGGCTTCGCTCATGGCACAGCGATTCGGGAAATAAGTTGCTGAATAAAGTAATCGCTAGTAATGCCTTCAGCTTCGGCTTCATAAGATAGGATAATGCGGTGACGTAAGACATCAAAAGCGAGTTCTTGTATATCTTCTGGCCCAACATAATCTTTACCATTTAGCCATGCTTTGGCACGCGCGCATCGATCTAGGGCAATACTTGCCCGCGGGCTAGCACCGTATTGTATCCAGTTGGCTAAATCTTCGCCATACGCAGCAGGGTTGCGGGTGGCGAGAATGATTTGTAATAAATAATCTTCCAGATTATCAGCCATAAAAATATTGAGTACTTCTTGGCGCGCGTTAAATAGGCTTTCTTGGCTGATGCCTAATGTGGCTTTTTGTTCAGGTTTTCCGCTTTGCATTGCTTCGGTGCGCGCTAAATGCAAAATACTTTTTTCATGTTCCGGTGATGGGTAGTCTATTTTGACGTGCAGTAAAAAGCGGTCTAATTGAGCCTCGGGTAAAGGGTAGGTGCCTTCTTGTTCAATTGGGTTTTGGGTGGCCATAACTAAAAAGAGCGGGGGCAATTTATACGTTGTTCCACCTACGGTGATTTGACGTTCGGCCATTGCTTCTAATAAAGCGGCTTGGACTTTTGCAGGGGAACGGTTGATTTCATCGGCGAGGACTAAATTATGGAATAACGGGCCTTTTTGAAATTCAAAGTTGCCTTGTTCTGGTCGGTAAATTTCAGTCCCAGTTAAATCAGCAGGTAGTAAGTCTGGAGTGAATTGCACGCGATGAAAATCGGCCTGTATGCCTTTGCTTAAGGCATTAATTGCCCTAGTTTTTGCTAGTCCAGGAGCGCCTTCTACTAATATATGCCCATCAGCTAGTAAAGCAATTAACATGCGTTCGACTAATACATCTTGGCCGATAATCTGCTCGCTGATCGTGCTTTTTAATTGTTGAATGGCGATAAGGCTATCGCTAGTGCTGACATCTGACATAGTCTTTGATTAATCCTAATGGAGTTTGTTGTAAAGCGCGGTTTACTAAATTGCACTTAGTAAGTGTAGCTCGTGTGATTTTAAATTAAGGCGGTAAAAAAAATTCAACAGTTGCTTGTTAAAATAAAGCTTCAGGCATTGTTTGCCCTTCACCAATAGTATCGTCGGTTATTTCGGGTGCAGGAGCTTTTAAAGGTATGTATTGAGTTGGAATAAATTCAGTGCGGAAATATTCCCAGGTGCTGGTTTCTGACTCTTCATGTGCTAATAAGCCTTCTTCAGTGTCAATAAGGACTTTGCTAATGTCTTCAGGCATAACAAGCTCTTCTTCGGCTTTGTCCTTGAGTGCATAACGCATAAAATCAATCCATAAAGGCAAAGCGGCTTTACCGCCAGTCTCAAAGCGCCCAAGGCTTTGCGAATTATCTCGGCCTACCCATGCGATGCCGACTATATGCGGTGTAAAACCATTAAACCAAGCATCTTTTTGGTCGTTAGTCGTACCTGTCTTACCGGCTAAATCAGTGCGCTGTAATGCTTTTGCTTTGGTTGCTGTGCCGCGCCGAACAACATCACGTAAAAGCGTATTCATCAGGAAGTTTATTTGTGGCGTAATAATTTGTGGAGCACTCTTTGCTGTGCAGTTTATGCAAGCCGTTAAAGGTTCGGCTTGAAATAAGATGTCTCCAGTACTGGATTCTATGCGCTCAATAAAAAATGGATCGATTAGAAAACCGCCATTGGCAAAAACTGCATACATACGTGCCATCTGTAGTGGCGAAGCATAGCCACTGCCTAGTGCAAGGGATAATTTTTGCGGGAGTTGTTTTTCGCTAAAGCCGAAGCGCAATGCGGTTTCTGTGACGGCTGGAATGCCAACTGAGCGTAGTAAACGGACAGATATTAAATTGCGTGATTTTCGTAAAGCGGTGCGAATACTGGTTGGGCCATAAAATTTATGGCTGTAGTTTTCGGGGCGCCATTCACTTTCTTTTCTAGAGTTGCTTGTATCAACAATAGGTGCATCATTAATCATGCTAGCGGCAGTATAACCATGCTCAAGTGCTGTAGTGTAAATAATAGGCTTAAATCCTGAGCCGGGCTGACGTTTTGCTTGGGTTGCGCGGTTATATTTATTATTAAAGTAAGCGTAGCCGCCGGAGAGAGCTAAAATGGCACCATTTTTCGGGTCTAAGGCAATGAATGCACTTTCAGCTTGTGGGATTTGTGCGAGACGCCATTGTCCGTCAGTTTTTCTAAGGCGAATAGTATCTTGGAGTTCAATAATATCCAAGAATGAGCTTATGGTTTGCTTTTTTTTGCTGTGCGGATCATATTTTGTGCTCCATGGACTATCTTTCCAATAGAGCGTAACGGTTTCCTCTTCTTGAGTTTGTGCTGTGAGTTGTTTTTTGTTAATTTCTAGTACGGTAGCGGGAATGGTGTCGCCAATTTTATTGCTAGCTTTAAGTGTCAGCTTTTGTGCCTTATTAATTTGATAGCTATAGCGCTCAGAGTAGCTATGTAAATTGTTACGTAAGGCGTTGACTGCGGTGTTTTGTAAGTCTGAGTTAATTGTTGTATAAACTTTTAAGCCAGCGCTATAGGCTGTCTCTTCGCCATAGAGGTTGATAATTTCATTACGAACCATTTCTGCGATATAAGGCGCATAGAGCTCTCTTTGTGTCGTGTAGCTGCTAGCTGTAATAGGTGCTTGAGTTGCTGTATCGTAATCTTGTTGGTTGATATATCCTAGGTTTAGCATGCGCTTTAATACATAGTTACGGCGTAATAAGGCGCGACTAGGGTTAGATATTGGATTGTAGCTTGATGGGGCTTTTGGTAAGCCGGCAATCATGCTTAATTCAGCTAATGTTAATTCAGCGAGAGGGCGGTTGTAATAGATCTCCGCAGCAGCTGCAATTCCGTAAGCGCGTTGGCCTAGGTAGATTTTATTGAGATATAGTTCGAGGATTTCATCTTTAGTAAACTCCTGTTCAATTTGAAAGGAAAGGATGATTTCCTTTATTTTTCGGGTGTAGGTTTTTTTGTTGCTCAGTAAAAAGTTACGTGCAACTTGCATAGTGATTGTGCTACCACCTTGTTTCTTTTTGCCGGTAAGGATCAGCTGTACGATAGCACGAGAGAGCCCTTTGAAGTCAACGCCATAGTGACTATAAAAACTGCCGTCTTCAGCAGCAATAAAGGCATTAGTGAGTGTTTTAGGTGTTTCTGCTATGCTGATTGGCGTACGTATTTTTTCGCCGAATTGTTCTATTAATAAGCCGTCTTGGCTGTAAATATTTAAGGGCTGTGTATATTGGACGTTGCGTAATACGTTAATGTCAGGCAGCTCAGTAATGAGTTGTTGGTAAGCAAAATAGCCAATTAATAAGCCTATGGCGGCGCAGGAGATTAATATTGTGCCGGCCCATTTGATGATTTTTATTAAACGCATCGATTGTTTTCGTAATAATATTCTAAATATGAGGCATTATACTAAGTTTGCATGGATTGTATCGTGATAACTTTAGCCTAGGAGCTGAGCGCTACTCTAATTTATAGATAGTTTGGTGGTTTAAAACTTTAGACTAGGTAATATAGAGTGGCTTGATTAAGTGCTTGGTGAGACTTATAAGTCTTAAGATAAGAACAGAAGAAAAATAAAATTAATCATGTTTTCAATATGTTATATGTATTACTTGTATTAATTTGTTAAGTTTTTTTGTAAAGATGGTTTCAAAATATAAAAAGGTGGCTATACTTCCTATTAGCTTGGAATATTGTTGGTAAGTTAACTAGTCAATTCCGAAATGTCATTGTCTAAAATAAAAGAGTTTCTACATGAAATGGTTAAATCGTAAGCATGATCATCTTCTTGGCATCGATATCAGCTCTGCTGCTATTAAATTACTAGAACTAAGCAAGACCGGCGCAAGATATAAAGTTGAGAGCTATGCTGTTGCTCCTTTGGCTCAAAACGCAGTAATTGATAATAATATCTCCAATGCTGAGATGATTGCTGAGACTATCAAAGCTGCATTAAAACAGTCAGGAACACGAACCCGTCACGCATGTGTAGCCATTGCCGGCTCCTCGGTGATGACTAAAATGATCACCATGTCTGCTCATTTATCGGAAGATGAAATGGAAGAGCAAATCATGGTTGAAGCTGATCAATATATTCCTTACTCCTTAGATGAGGTTCGTTTAGATTTTGAAGTGCAGAAAGTTAATGAAGCGAATCCTGAATTAGTGGATGTTTTGTTAGCTGCCTCACGCCGCGAAAATGTTGATGAGCGAGTTGATGTCTTAGCCCAAGCAGGCCTGACGGCAAGTATCATCGATGTAGAAGCATTCGCCATGGAAAATGCATTTGCTTTGTTAAGAGATCAACTGCCAAATAGTGACGATGAGCAAACCATTGCTATTGCGGATGTTGGCGCAACGATGACGACATTGAATATTTTGCATCAAGGCCGTGCAATTTATACCCGAGAGCAGGGTTTTGGTGGTAAGCAGTTGACTGAAGAAATTCAGCGTCGATATGGGCTTTCTTATGAAGAGGCGGGTCTAGCTAAGCGACATGGTGGTTTGCCGGATAACTATAATAGTGATGTTTTAGGGCCTTTTAAGCGCGCTTTAGTACAACAGGTTGCTAGGTCGCTACAATTTTTTATTTCATCGAGTGCCAACCGTAGTATAGACAGTGTAGTCTTAGCTGGAGGTTGTGCGTCTATAGCAGGAATCGATAAATTAGTTGAGCAAGAATTAGGTTTGCCTGCTTTTGTCGCTAATCCTTTTATAAATATGGCGCTGTCTAATAAAATTAAACCACAAAGTTTAAGTAATGATGCTTCGGCAATGATGATTGCTTGTGGTTTAGCATTAAGGGGTTTTGACTCATGACTCGAATTAATTTATTGCCTTGGCGTGATGAGTTACGCAAGCAAAGGCAAGAGCAATTTATTATAGGTATCGCTGCAGTTTCCATATTGGCAGTTGTTATTTTGTTTGCTGTACAAATGTATTTAGATGGGCGTATTGCTGAGCAGCAAGATAAAAAGCGTATTGTCATTGCGAAAACCGCTGAACTCAATTTGATTACTGCTAAAATTAAAGATATTCAGGCACAAAATCTAATTTTACAAAACAAGCGCGAGGCTATACAAGCGCTACAGAAAAGTCGACCTGAAATTGTTCATTTTGTCGATGAGATTGCTAAGGTGACGCCTGAAGGTGTGTTTCTTACGCGGCTGAAGCAAACGGATAATAAGGTAATATTGAATGGTAAAACGCAATCAAATGCACGAGTATCAGCATTTATGAGGAATGTTGAGGCATCTCATTGGCTAGTTGATCCAGTGCTCAATATTATTAAGGGTACTAATAAGAATAGCCAGTTAAGTGATTTTACTTTAAATGCTAAGCAGTGGAAAAGTAAAGCTGAAGATGAGGATATGTAATGGATCTTTCTGAAATTAATTGGGATTTAAATGAGGCCGGAGCCTGGCCTAATCCTATTAAGCTTGCAGCAGGAATTTTGGTTTTTTTGTTAATTTTGGGCGGTGGGTTTTATCAATTTACCAGTGACCAATTAACTAAATTAGAGGCCGAGGAAAAAGCGGTAACTGATGCATTGAATAGTTATCAACATGCATGGCGTATGGCTTTAAATTTAGAGCTGCATCAAAAGCAGTTTAAGCAAATAGAATCATCTTTAACTGAGATGATGAAGCTTATGCCTACTAAAGCTGAGGTTGCGAGTTTGTTGATTGATATTTCACAAACCGGATTATCGAGTGGTTTAGAGTTTGAGTTGTTTAAGCCTGCAGGAGAAGTGAAGAAAGGTGATGTTATTGAATTGCCTATCAATATCAAAGTGCTAGGCGAATACAGTGAGTTAGGGCTTTTTATTAGTGGCTTAGCGACCTTGCCTAGAATTGTTACCATTAAAAATTTACAAATTTCCCCGACAAAAAGTGATTCACTTTTGTCTATGAATGCTGTGATTACAACTTATCGAGATGGCGGCGAAAAATTAGATAAGGAATCAAATGTGATGGATAACAGTGCCTTAGTTTGTCTTGAGCGTGAAGGGTTAGTCGTGCCTGGGTGTAAAAAACAAAGTGCGGTGACTATTCCATACCCAGAGCTTAATGATAGCTTGAAAGAAAAAAGAAGTAAGACTAAGCCGATAAATATTAAGCCTATTGAGCCTGTTCCTCCGGTTAGTAATTTTTTATTCAATCCTGATGGTTTAAGAGATCCATTTCGAGCAATTGAAAAAAGTATCGAAAATGCTACTGAGCAAAAAGTTACGGCGAATGGAATACATCCAGACTTTAACCGTCATAAAGAGGAGCTAGAAAGTTTTTCTTTGGATACTTTAAGAATGGTGGGGACGGTGCAAATGAAGGATGTTTTGTGGGGATTGATAAAAGCCAATGATGGTACAATTCATCGCGTTAGAGATGGAAATTATTTAGGCAGAAATTACGGGCGTATATTACGTATTTTTCAGGATAAAATAGAAATAATGGAGATTGTTCCAGATCAACCTGGGGCATGGCGTGAAAATCAAGCAACAATAGCGCTATCTGAGTGAGCTGGGGATTAATATGAATATTAAGCAAGGTGGTTTTGTATGAGCTTTTTAAAGCAGTGGTCGTTATTACGTGTATTGTTGCTAAGTACTTTATTATTAGGACAAGTTTCCTTAGTTTTTGCTGAAGATGTTGTACTTAGTGCTGTGGATTTTAATGCTTTGTCTGGTGATAATTTACAGCTGTCTTTTGAAATGACGGGTAAGGTTGCTAAGCCAAAAGTATTTCATACCGATAATCCCGCAAGAATCGTTTTGGATTTTGATGGTGTTAAAAGCGGTCTAAAACAGAAGAAAAATGTGATTAATGCCGGTGGGATCAATAGCTTTTTTGCCGTCGAGTCGGGAGATAGGCTAAGAGTGGTGATCAACTTAATAAAGCTTGTTGCTTATGATGTTAAGCTGATTGATAACCGCGTTATTGTGACCTTAAATAGTTCGGGGAAAATGGCACGAGATAGCCATAAAAAATTAACGGAGAAAACATTAACTCAGTTTGCTAGTTTAATTCCGGAACAAGCGATTAATAAAATTGATTTTCGGCGCGGGGCAAAAGGTGAAGGGCGTTTATTGGTTTATTTGTCTAACCCCAATACCGTTGTTAATACTCAAGAAAAAGCCGGAAAAATAGAGTTAAGCTTCTTAAATACTACTTTAGCTACGGCTTATGCTAAAAAAATGGATGTGCTTGATTTTGCAACGCCTGTTTCAATGATTGAAGCTAAAAGGGTGGGCTCTAGAGTTAAAGTGATTATTACACCGGCGAATGTTGATTATGCTTATTCTTCATTTCAGGCAGATGGCGTATTAACACTTGAAGTTAGGCCGATAAGTACTGCCGAGGAAGAAGAAAAGCGTAGAAATAAGTTTCCTTATATTGGTGAGCGTTTATCGTTGAACTTTCAGGATATTGAAATTCGTTCAGTATTACAGATCTTAGCGGATTTTACTGACCTCAATATTTTGGCATCTGATTCTGTTACTGGAAATCTGACTTTACGTCTCAACGACGTACCTTGGGATCAGGCTTTAGATTTCCTTATGAAATCTAAAGGGTTATCTAAGCGTCAGGCAGGTAATGTTATTTTAGTGGCGCCTACTGCAGAGATACGTAAATTAGAAGAAGAAGAAATTGAATCACAAAAGGTTGCTAAGCGATTAGAGCCTTTAAGAACTGAATATATCCAAATTAATTATGCAAAAGCAGAAAATTTTAGAAATATATTGCTAGGTAATTCATCTATGAGTGCTGATGGGTGTACGGTTTCTGCGGGTACTAGCTCTAGTGGTGGGAGTGCTGGGTCTACTAGCTCTTCTAATAGTAACAATAATAGCAGTGGCAATAGAGGTTCGGAAGATGAAAATTTTTCCCTGTTATCTCAAAGAGGTACTGCGATTGTTGATTCACGGACTAACACTTTAATTGTTAAAGATACCTCTAAAAATTTAGAAGAAATTAGCAAAATGATACAGTTGCTCGATAGGCAAGTGCGCCAAGTTCTGATTGAAGCACGAATTGTGATTGCTGAAGAGGGTTTTGCTCAGGAGTTAGGGGTTAAATTTGGGGCTGCTTATACCGGTGGTGATTTTGCAATTGGAGGGTCAACGGGAGGAAATGATGGAGGTGTAGGTGATATTGTTGGGCCAGTTTTATCAAATCTAGCTGCATCAAACCCTTACGGTGCATTAGGTATGACCTTATCTGATGGTGCGAACTATATACTTAACTTGGAAATTACAGCCCTGCAGGATGACCAGAAAGCTGAGTTTGTATCTAATCCAAAGGTACTTACATCTGATCGTTGTAAAGCAAAAATAGCACAAGGAAATTCAATTCCTTATCAAACTGTGAGTCAAGATGGTACTCAAACCGAGTTTATAGATGCTCAGATTAGCTTGGAAGTAACACCGCAAATCACCCCAAGCGGAAGTGTTATTATGGAATTGATAGTTCATAAAGATGCTCCAGGAGCCTTTTTAAATGATGGTCAGCTTGCTCTTAGTACGCGCTCAGTTGAGACGAGTGTGCGCATTGAAGATGGTGAAACGGTTGTGTTGGGTGGAGTGTTTGAAGGCGAATCGAGAAGTATAATAAGTACTGTGCCATGGTTTTCTGATTTACCTCTGGTTGGTTGGATGTTTAGAAAGACGGTTCAGTCTGATACGAAAAAAGAACTATTAATCTTTATTACACCGAAAGTTATGAAAGATTCGATGAGAATGCGTTAGTAAACTTCAATTTCAACAAAAAAAGGGGCATAATGCCCCTTTTTTTATGAATAATAAAAATGTTAATGAATAAAAAAAGTATATATTTAATAGGGTTGATGGGCGCAGGCAAAACGACGATTGGCCGTTTATTGGCAAAGTCGCTAGGCTTAGCATTTTATGATAGCGATAAAGCTATTGAGGACATAACTGGGGTTGATATTGCGACTATCTTTGAATTTGAAGGTGAAAAGGGCTTCAGAATTCGAGAAAGCAAAATGATTAAGGAGCTCACGCAACTTGAAGATATAGTCTTGGCGACAGGTGGCGGGGTTATTTTAGATCAAGAAAATAGAGAGCATTTAAAGGAAAATGGCTTTGTTGTCTATTTGCAGTGTTCTGTTGATAGAATTGTGGACCGAACGTCACGTAATTCACAGCGCCCTTTGCTGAATGTCGATAACCCAAAAGAAAAAATACAAGCACTGCTCAATGAAAGAGAGGAGCTGTATTTGTCTTGCGCTGATTTTGTTATTGATAGTGGACAAATGCAGAGCAAGCTTGCAGTTAAGGAAATCCTTAAAGAATACTCAGAAAAATATAATTAATAATGAATACTATACAAGTCCACTTAGGCGATAGAAGTTACCCTATTTATATGGGTGAAGGTAATTTAAATAATCCAGAATTATTGACTCAGCATATTAAGTCTAAGCAAGTAGTAGTGGTAACTAATGAGACTATTGCCCCCTTGTATTTACAGAATGTTATAGCGCATTTGCAGCAATATCAAATTGAAACCGTTATTTTGCCCGATGGTGAGCAGTATAAAACATTGGCAAGTATGGATATTATTTTCGATGCTTTGTTGACTAAACAATTTAGCCGCAATGCGACTTTGATTGCTTTGGGTGGTGGTGTGATTGGCGATGTCGCTGGTTTTGCCGCAGCGTGTTATCAGCGGGGTATTCCTTTTATTCAGATCCCAACGACTTTATTAGCGCAAGTAGATTCATCAGTTGGTGGAAAAACAGGTGTAAATCATGCCTTAGGTAAAAATATGATAGGTGCTTTCTATCAGCCGCAGTGTGTAATTATTGATATTAAGGTGCTAGAGACACTGGATGATCGTCAATTATCGGCAGGCATTGCTGAGGTAATTAAATATGGCTTAATCCGCGATGCTGAATTTTTTGCTTGGATAGAAGCTAATATCGAGAAAATATTGGCGCGAGATAAGCAGGCATTAACTTATATTATTGAGCGATCTTGTTTGAGCAAAGCAGAAATTGTTGCAGCTGATGAAAGAGAGTCTGGTATTCGTGCCATTTTAAATTTAGGCCATACTTTTGGGCATGCTATTGAAACAGGTGCTGGCTATGGAACTTATTTGCATGGTGAGGCTGTTGCCATTGGAACTTGTCAAGCTGCAGACTTATCACGACGTATGGGTTGGCTAAGCGATGCTGATGTCAGGCGTATTGTTGATCTTTTCAAGAAAGCGTTGCTACCTACTGAGCCCCCAGTTAATTTATCAGCTGAAGAGTGTATTAAGTTAATGGCCGTTGATAAGAAAAATGTTGATGGTGAAATCCGACTTATTTTATTAAAGTCTATAGGTGAGGCAAGTTTGCCTATCGGCGTTGGCAAAAGCCAGTTGCTTGAAACTTTAAATGAATATGGGCGTAGCAAGTGACTTTTCTAAGTATTTAGAATCTATGCAAACTGATGAGCAGCAATACGTAAATCATAAGCAGACGGTTAACTTACTAAGTATTGAGCGTGAGCAAAAGTTAGATTTGTTGATGCATTTAATTACTAATTTACAGCAGCCTCTGATATTACAAGGTGTGTTGGGTGTCGGTAAAACAACGTTATTGTCAGCAGTTGAATCGAGAAAGACTGGTTCTACCGATACATTTTTATTAAATCTTGTACAGCAAGCAAGTTTTGAGTCGATTCAAGCTCAAATAATTGAATTTATAAAGAGTACTCGTCAATTAGAGTATCACTCATTGGCTGATGCATTGGAAGCTTATGCTCAGCAAGAGATGCAGTTAGTCTTATTGGTCGACGATGCCGATCAATTAGTTTCCGGATTGATGAGCACGCTAATTGACTTCGGGACAAAATATCCAGCGTTACGTTTGGTGTTTACGCTTACAGCTGAAGAGTATAAAGAAAAGAGTCAATTAGAGAAAATACAGGCTAACTGTCATTTTGTTGTGTTGCCTGTTTTAAATATCCGGCAATGCGAGGCTTTTATTTGCTCTTTACTGGAGCAAGAGACAAGCATATATACGATTAAGGATATTGATAGTACCTTTGTCGGTGAAGTATATCGAGATACAAAAGGAAATCCTGGGAAAATAAGTGCCATTATAAAATCGACTAATAAGAAGCGTTTTTCTAACAGTGCAATGCTGACTCTTATTGTTGTTGCTGTGTTTATTTGTTCGGCTCTTGTTAGTGTGTTTTTATGGCAGGAACCTAAGCAAGAAACCCCCAAGTTAGTATTAGAAGCTACTCAATCTGCGGCCGAATTGATTAAGCTATCGCCTAGAGTAGCGGTACAACAAGTAATAGAAATTGAAGTATTGCCTGAAAAAGAGCTTGAAGTACCTTTTGAAAAACAAGTGATTGAGGTGCCTGTAATAGTTGGTGTACCCCCGTTAATAGAAGCGGTAGTGGAGTCAGCGGTAGGTGAGGTGGGCATTGCACGGACAGATAGCGTTGATCAAAAAGTTAATATTGCGCAGGCGCCAGATAACGCTGATAAATTTAAGGCAGTTGAAATCTTAATTAAGCAAGAGAGTAAGGTCGAAGTAATTAAAATTGAGCCAGAAAAGAAAGCTGAAGCTCCTGTTTTCGCGTTAAATGCGCAAGATGATCGAAAGTGGATTTTGGAACAAAAAAAATGGCAATACACCTTACAATTAATGGCCTTGTCGGCAAAAGATAAATTACTCGAAGAGCAGAAAAAATACCTGCGCTTGGGGATTAAAACCTTTTATTTAGAAAGGAAGATTAAGCAGTCAAAAAGCTATGTATTGCTTTATGGCGTTTTTGCTTCTCTTGATGAAGCAAAAAAGCAAATGCAAAAATTACCTAAAGCTTTGCAAAAATCATGGCCTAGGAAATTTTCTGCAATCCAAAAAGATTTGTAATACACACGTATAGACGATAGATAAATAGTATAAAGGAGTTGGAAAATGAATGAATTACAAAACGATAGATTTATTCGAGCTTTATTAAAGGAGCCTGTAGATAAAACGCCTATATGGATGATGCGCCAGGCTGGTCGCTATTTGCCAGAGTACCGAGAGTTGCGCGCACAAGCGGGTAGTTTTATGAATCTCTGTACTAATCCAGAATTGGCATGTGAAGTGACTTTACAGCCTTTAGAGCGTTTTGATTTTGATGCGGCTATTTTATTTTCGGATATTTTAACTATTCCTGATGCGATGGGTTTGGGTTTGTACTTTACCGAAGGAGAAGGGCCAAAATTTGAGCGACCAGTGCGCACGGCTGCAGATATCGATAAGCTGCCAATTCCAGACCCAGAAATGGAATTGAAGTATGTTATGGACGCAGTGCGTTTAATTAGAAAAAATTTAAATGGCCGTGTACCTTTGATAGGTTTTTCCGGTAGTCCGTGGACATTGGCTACTTATATGGTTGAAGGTAGTAGCAGTAAAACTTTTTCTAAAGTAAAAGGCTTGATGTTTGAGCAGCCTCTGCTAATGCATAAAATGTTGGATAAGTTAGCTCAGTCTGTTGCTTCTTATTTGAATGCGCAAATCGCGGCAGGTGCTCAAGCCGTAATGCTATTTGATACATGGGGTGGATCGCTGGGTACGGAAGAATATATGGAATTTTCTTTGCGCTATGCCCAGCAGGTGCGGTCTTTGCTAAATACTAATGTTAATGGTCAGAAAGTGCCTACTGTCTTATTTACCAAAGGTGGTGGTCAGTGGTTGGAAGCAATGGCGGATACTGGGTATGATGCTTTAGGCTTAGACTGGCAGACGGATATAAAATTGGCTCGCGCGCGGGTAGGTGATCAAGTTGCATTGCAGGGTAATATGGATCCAATTACGCTTTATGCTACCCCAGAGGTTATTAAAGCAAAAGTAGGTATGATATTGGAAAAATATGGTGCTGGATCGGGGCATGTGTTTAATTTAGGGCACGGTATCTTGCCTGATATTAATCCGGAGCACGTTAAAGCAATGGTTGATGCGGTGCACGATTTGAGTGTGAAATATCACGGGTAGGGAAGAGAATGAAACGGTTTATCTGGGTTGCACTAATTGTTCATAGTATTAGCGTAAGTTATTCTCAAAGTGTCTGGGATGCAAAGACGGAGAATCTGA
>CBDVDU010000029.1:0-15680 GCA_965372825.1 uncultured Gammaproteobacteria bacterium
AAGTTGCAAAAAATATCAGGATGTTATTGTTTGACGGCTAAAGTGCAAAGCTCTGGTCGGCGCTGGGAAGCCTTTGGTGTTTGGCGCACGATAGTGTTGATGTGGAGTTTACGTTTACGTTATTTGTTCGGAACTGAGCCGGACGCTTTGGCTCAGTTATATCGACAGGGTAAAATTTTTTAATAACACTCTTTGTTTTCAAGAGTGTGACTTCGGGTTCGCTAATAATTAATAGCGGTGTTAAAGGCGCAATGCTGTTGACTTAAGAATGAACCCCTTCTCTAGAGCATAGGTATCTACACAAGTCTAAAAGCCTTCTCCGGAGGGAGAAGGTTGGATGAGGGGAGTAGAAAGCCTTGATTTTATTCTCCTCACCCCAACCCTCTCCAGCAAGAGAGGGCTTAAGTCACTGTTTGTTTTTAAAGGTTGTATTTAGTTTCAATAATTCCCCCACCTAAACAAACCTCACCATCATAAAACACGACAGACTGTCCTGGAGTAATAGCGCGTTGCTGCTGTGTAAAAATAACTTTTATTCTATTTTCGGGTAGAGGAATCACTTTGCAGGTTTGATCTGCTTGTCGATAGCGTGTTTTAGCTGAGCATTCAATTATTTCAGTTAAGGGCTGATTACTGCACCAATCCAGTTGATTGGCTTCTAATGTGTTATGTAGCATTAAAGGGTGATCATGTCCTTGGCCGACAATTAATATATTGTTGTCTAAATCTTTGTTTAGCACATACCAAGGCTCATCAGGCGCATCTTTAACGCCACCTATGCCTAAGCCTTGGCGTTGGCCGAACGTGTAATACATTAAGCCGGAGTGTTGCGCTATATATTTTCCATCGGGTGTACGCATTTCACCAGGTTGAGTGGGTAAATAACGCTGTAAAAACTCTTTAAATTTACGTTCGCCTATAAAACAAATACCAGTACTGTCTTTTTTCTGGTAATTGGCGAATCCATATTTTTCTGCTAATTTTCTGATTTCAGTTTTATGTAAATGACCGATAGGGAATAAAGTTTTGGCTAACGCTTTTTGACCCAAAGTGTATAAAAAATAGCTTTGTTCTTTGCTTGGATCTAGGCCTTTTAGTAGATAAAATTCACCATTTTTTTCACTAACGCGGGCATAGTGACCGGTGGCTATACATTCAGCGCCTAGGTCTTCTGTTGCATAGTTTAAGAAGGCTTTAAATTTTACGTGTTTATTACATAAAATATCGGGGTTAGGCGTACGGCCTGCGGCAAATTCAGACAGAAAAACTTCAAAAACCTCATCCCAATATTCACTGGCAAAATTTACCGTTTTTAGCTCTATACCAAGGGTATCGCAAACTTGTTGGGCGTCGGCTTGATCTTCTAATGCAGTACATTCTTCTGTGCCATCATCTTCGTCCCAGTTCTTCATAAAGACACCAGTTACTTGGTGACCTTGTTCTAATAATAGCGCAGCGGTTACAGATGAATCGACTCCGCCGGACATGCCGACGATGATATTTTTGCTCATTATTCTAGATCTAAAAAGGTTTTTAATAAGGCAAGAGGGTGGCGCTCGCCTGCTAAGTATTGGTCTATCGTAGTTAACACTAAAGGACTACGCAATTGGGATTTATGGTCTACAATTTCATCATAAGTTAACCAGTGAGTGCGGATAATACCTTCATCTAAAGCTTGCTCAGGGTTATGGTCGTAACATTGGCCGACAAAACAAACGCGCATGAAACTAGGGGAATCAGGATTTTTACGCCATAGTTGAATGCTGGTAAGGTATTCGGGGGTAAACTGCCAAGCGGTTTCTTCGTTAACTTCACGTTTTACGGCGTCAATTAGGCTTTCACTGGGCTCTAAGTGTCCTGCTGGTTGATTGAAAGCGATGCCTGTGGGTGTTTCTTCCTCAACTAATAGGAAACGTTGATCTTGTTCGATAATAGCTGCGACGGTGACATGAGGTTTCCAAACCATTGTTTATCCACTTAGTTTTAAAAAAAGGGCTGTAGTCTAACTGATTTAAGGCTATTATACTTTATTAGTGATTGAATTTGAGGATTTGACCTCAAGATTAAGTATGATTAATTTAATTTTAAAGTGTAAATAGAAATGAGTGACTTTGATCCATCCATAGATAATGATGATGCTTTGGCTGTTCAGGAGGCTGCGCCTAAATTAAAAAGGCCGCCATTATATAAAGTAGTTTTATTGAATGATGACTTTACGCCAATGGATTTTGTGATTGAAGTCCTGATTGATTTTTTTACTATGTCAGAAGAACAAGCCACGCAGGTTATGTTGCATGTGCATACTCAAGGCGTTGGAGTTTGTGGTGTATTTTCGCGCGATGTGGCGGAAACTAAAGTGGAATTGGTAAATACCTATTCTCGTGAGAATCAGCACCCTTTAATGTGTGCGATGGAAGAAGCGTAAGGAGCTTATAGTATGTTAAGTAAAGATCTTGAAGTAACATTGAATTTGGCATTCGTTTCTGCGCATGAGCAACGACACGAGTTTATTACTGTTGAGCATTTGTTGTTAGCTTTATTGGATAACTCGACGGCAGCTCAAGTGTTAGCTATATGTTCTTGTGATATTCCACTGTTACGTAGTGAATTAACTCAATTTATAGATGAAACTATTAGCTTGCTAAGTGAGGAAGGGCGGCGTGAGACTCAGCCAACTCTTGGCTTTCAGCGGGTTTTGCAGCGTGCAGTTTTTCATGCACAGGCTTCGGATAAAAAGGAAGTTGATGGGGCTAATTTATTGGTTGCTTTATTTAGTGAGCAAGATTCACATGCCGTGTATTTATTAAATAAACAAGATATACAGCGCTTAGATGTGGTCAATTATTTATCGCATGGCTTATCTAAAGATGATAATGAAGCAGAAGAAAAAGTCGGCGGTGCTAGTGCGGTAGAGCAGGAAGCAATTGAAAGTCCGCTAGATAAATATACAACGAATCTTAACCTAGAGGCTTTAGCAGGTAAAATTGACCCTTTAATTGGTCGTGAAAGTGAGTTAGAGCGAACTATTCAAGTGTTGTGTCGCCGCCGCAAAAACAACCCTTTATTAGTGGGCGAGGCAGGTGTTGGTAAAACAGCGATTGCGGAAGGCTTGGCTAAGAAGATTGTTGAGGAGGAGGTGCCTGATGTTTTACGTGACTGTGTTATTTACTCTTTAGATTTAGGTGCCTTGGTTGCCGGTACAAAATATCGTGGTGATTTTGAAAAGCGCCTTAAAGCTTTAATGAATCAGTTGAAAAATGATGTTAACTCGATTTTATTTATTGATGAAATTCATACCATCATTGGTGCAGGATCTGCATCTGGAGGGGTAATGGATGCATCTAATCTAATTAAGCCTGCTTTAGCTTCTGGTAGTTTGCGGTGTATTGGTTCAACTACCTATCAAGAGTATCGCGGTATTTTTGAAAAAGATCATGCTCTGGCGCGACGTTTTCAAAAAGTTGATGTCACAGAGCCGTCTATTGATGAAACTTATTTGATTTTAAAGGGCTTAAAAAGTCGCTTTGAAGAGCATCACGAACTTAAATATAGTTTGGAGGGCTTGCGTGTGGCTGCGGAACTATCTGCGCGCCACATTACTGATAGATTTCTACCTGACAAAGCGATTGATGTGATTGATGAAGCAGGAGCAAGGCAGCGTATGATGCCTGAAGCTGAGCGTAAAGGGCTAATTGATGTGCATGAGGTTGAGGAAATTGTCGCTAAAATTGCTAGAATTCCCGCTAAATCTGTCTCGAGTAATGATCAAGATAAATTAAAAAGTCTTGAGAAAAATTTAAAAATGTTGGTGTTTGGTCAGGATGAAGCGATTTCTGCTTTATCATCAGCTATTAAGCTTTCTCGTGCAGGTTTGCGTGATGCCAGTAAAACCATTGGTTCTTTCTTGTTTGCTGGGCCTACAGGGTTGGGTAAAACCGAGGTAACTAAGCAGTTGGCTAAATTATTAGGTGTTGAGTTGATTCGCTTTGATATGTCGGAATATATGGAGCGTCATACAGTTTCGCGTTTAATCGGTGCGCCTCCAGGCTATGTGGGTTATGACCAAGGTGGCTTATTGACCGAGCAGGTTACTAAGCATCCTCATGCAGTCCTACTATTAGATGAGCTGGAAAAAGCGCATCCCGATGTGTTTAATTTGCTCTTACAAGTAATGGATCATGGCACGTTGACGGACAATAATGGGCGCAAAGCTGATTTTAGAAATATTATTTTGGTGATGACTACTAATGCAGGTGCTGAGGAAGGTAGTCGTGCTTCTATAGGCTTTACTCAGCAAGAGCATTCTAGTGATAGTATGCGTGTGGTTGAAAAGGCCTTTTCGCCAGAATTTAGAAACCGATTGGATAGTATTATTCAGTTCAAACCGCTTGATATTTCAGTGGTTGGGAATGTGGTTGATAAATTTATCTTTGAGCTGGAAACATTGTTACTAGAGAAAAATGTAACTTTTAGTTTAGATCCAGAAGCCAGGCTCTGGTTAGCAGAGAACGGTTGCGACCCTAAAATGGGGGCAAGGCCGATGGCTAGATTGATTCAGGAAAAAATCAAAAAGCCTCTGGCGAACGATTTATTATTTGGCAAGCTTGAACGAGGTGGGCATGTTCATGTCATTGTTCGGGACAAAGAATTAGCGTTTACTATTGAAAGTAAAGAATTGAGTATCCTAGAAAAAAACTAATGCTTTTGTGTGCGCTAACTTCTCGGTTAGCGCATACGGAACGTGATGCGACCTTTAGTTAGGTCGTAAGGCGTCATTTCTACTTTAACCTTATCACCTGTCAATATGCGGATGTAATGTTTGCGCATTTTTCCAGAAATATGTGCAGTAATAACATGCCCGTTTTCTAGTTCTACTCTAAACATTGTATTAGGAAGGGTATCGATAATCGTACCATCCATTTCAATTTGGTCTTCTTTAGCCATCTGTATTATGTTCTCTAAAATATGTAAAAAATTTTCTTATCATAGCAGATAAGTTTTATTGGGAATAGATGTAAAAAATAAAAAGGGCATATAGAGAGTATTAATTCTATTTATGCCCTTGTTACTTAATTTCTAATCGTTTTCTTTCGCTTTTACTGTTTCTACAGTAGTGCTTGTTTCTTTAGCTTGCGCTGGTTTAGCTGTAACGCTACCTTCTTTTTTCTCTGCTGTTTTAGCAGGAGTAGGCGCTGGAGCAGCTGTTTCAGTCTTGGCGGTAGTTATGTTTTTTTGATAATCTGCTGCGTAAGACTGGGTGCTAGTATTGCGTTTTTCCTGTGTAACAGACTCATTCTGAGAGGAATTTCTATTCTCAGTAGAGTTGTTGTTAGGCTTGGCATCATTAGCTTGCGCTCCTTCGGTTTTTTCTCTTGGCTTTCTGTTGTAGCCTCTGCGGTTAGTCCTTTTTTGTTGATTTCTAGGTTTAGCTTCCGAGCTTGCTACGCTGTTATTTTCAGTAACAGGATCTTCCTTGCGCTCCTTTTGATCTTGAGGTTTAGCCTCAGTTTCGGTAGTTGCCGTTGTATTCGCGTTTGGCTTCTTGTTGCGGTCGCGGTTACTGTTTCTATTGCGGTTTCTTTGGTTATTGTTTCTATTGCGGTTATTTTGTGGTCTTTCGGTGCGCGATTGCTCTGTTTTTGTACCAGTAGTTGAAGCAGACTTATCGACGCTTTCTTCTTCCGCTGGACCAACAAGTTTATTCCAGAAACGGCTGATTAGACTGGCTGAATTTTTCTTGTTTTGTATCGGTGGTGCAGGCGCATCAGGGAGAAACTCTTTAAGTGCCGCTTGTTCGACTTTGGGTGCTGCTTCTTTAGCAAAATCAGGCGCTGCAATCTCTTCATTTTGAATTTGATTGTAGCTTGCTACTTCTGTAGAGCCGTCATCGTCCCTCAGCTTAATACGTTCTATATCGTACGCAGGCGTTTCTAAGTGCTTGCTAGGCAAGATAATGATGCGTACTTTTAAGCGGGATTCAATTTGATCTATAGAAGGGCGCTTTTCATTTAATAAGAAGGTTGCACATTCAATCGGCAAATGAGCGATAACTCTATCGGTTCCGCCTTTCATTGCTTCTTCTTCCAGTATTCTTAGTACTGATAAGGCGACAGATTCAACGTTACGAATTTCACCTTGGCCGTTACAGCGCGGGCAAGTTAGTTGCGTTGTATCGCCTAGTGATGGGCGTAAACGTTGACGCGACATTTCTAATAAGCCAAAGCGTGAGATACGGCTTGTTTGTACGCGTGCACGATCGATTTTTAATGCGTCACGCATTCTATTTTCTACAGCGCGCTGATTCTTGTTGGCGAGCATGTCAATAAAATCAATAACAAATAAACCACCTAAATCACGCAATCTTAGTTGGCGCGCAATTTCATCGGCAGCCTCAAGGTTGGTGTTAAGGGCAGTTTCTTCTATGTCGCTGCCTTTAGTTGAGCGCGCCGAGTTAATATCGATAGACGTTAGTGCTTCGGTGTGATCAATCACCAGTTCTCCGCCCGAAGGTAGTGGAACTGCGCGACTATAAGCTGTTTCGATTTGAGATTCAATCTGATAGCGATTAAATAGCGGTACATCATCGCCGTATAATTTTGCTTTACTCAGATAGTGGGGCATTACTTGTTTTAAAAAGTTATGCACTAATTTGAATGCGGATTCCTTGTCGATAAGGATTTCGTCTATATCTGCGCGTAAGTGATCACGTAGGGCACGAATAATGACGTTGCTTTCTTGGAAAATAAGGAAAGGTTTGTTTTGTTCTTTAGAAGTGCGATCAATTGCCTCCCACAACTGTAGTAGGTAGTTTAAATCCCACTGAAGTTCGTCTGTGCTTTTTCCACAGCCTGCGGTACGAACAATAAGTCCCATATTTTCAGGGACTTCTAGACCGGCCATTGCATCGCGTAACTCATTGCGTGTCTCGCCTTCAATGCGGCGTGAAATGCCACCCGCTTTGGGGTTGTTTGGCATTAGTACAAGGTAGGTCCCGGCTAGACTGATGTAAGTCGTTAAGGCTGCACCTTTATTGCCGCGTTCTTCTTTTTCAATTTGAACAACAACCTCTTGGCCTTCTTTTAATAAGTCCTTGATTTTTTGGCGGCTTAAGTTCTGATCGTTTGAATTTACAGCGCTCGGTGAAACTTCTTTTAACGGTAAGAAACCGTGTTTGTCAGCTCCGTAGTTCACGAAAGCAGCCTCTAAACTAGGCTCAATACGAGTAATGATGCCTTTATAAATATTAGATTTTTTTTGTTCTTGTGAAGGGTGTTCAATGTCAAAATCATAAAGTTTTTGACCATCTACCAAAGCAACACGCAGTTCTTCAGGTTGCGTCGCATTGATAAGCATTCTTTTCATTAGTAATCCTTTTTTGACCCTGTTAGTCCGTGCGGAAGATACGTATGGCCTAGTTTTTATTGTTAGTATGTTGGTCTATGGGTATGGGCATGAAACAATGATCCCAAGTAAAATTATTTTTGTTTTTATATTCAGTGTTTGTAGGTTGTTTTACAAGTAATTTAAAGACTTGCCACAACACAGGATATAAATTGAAAAATCAGTGTCTCAGGGGTAATAATCATGCGTGCCTATACTAGATATTTTGTGTTGCAAATAACATCTAGCTAACAATAGGCCATTCAATCTGCTGTGTTGAAAACACATATTCAGGAGCTGTGCTTGTATTGCTCTACTGGTGTTTTATTTCAACGTTTTTACAGTTTCAATTGAAAGGCCATGTAAACTGTCTACCGTATCGTTCAGCCTTTATCAGGTCGAATATCGCTCATCATGGGTCGAGCGAAAAAACCCAAAAATTGTTATAGCCTTGTGTTCATTAAGTAATACTAAAAGCGACTTATTAGTTTGCTACTTTCAGTACTTCATCGATTCGAATAAAGACTCAATATCAGCTAATTATAGGGCGTATTTTTATTTTATCGCCTACAACTTCTCAATTATAACCTGTTACTGTGGGGAATGAAATTATCTTATAGTATGAAGTAATGAATTCCACTATTATATGCCGATGAAAACAGAAGATACCCCAAATAGACTTAAAGTGCAGTTTGTTGAAATTACTGATGCCCATGAAGGGCAGCGATTAGATAACCTGTTGATGAAACTACTCAAAGGTGTGCCTAAAAGTCGGATTTATCGCATTATCCGGAAAGGCGAAGTACGCATTAATAAAGGCCGCTGTGATGCCAAGCGTAAGTTAATTATTGGTGATATTGTACGCATCCCACCGATCCGCGTTGCCGAAGAAAAAGAACAGCTACCTGCTCCTGCGTATCTTAAAAAGTGCTTGGAACAAGATATATTGTTTGAGGATAATGCTATTCTGGTCATTAATAAGCCTGCAGGATTTGCAGTACATGGTGGCTCAGGGCTTAGCACGGGTGTGATTGAAGCTTTACGTGAAATACGACCAGAAAGCCATTTTCTGGAATTAGTGCATCGCTTAGACAAAGATACTTCGGGCTGTTTGATTATTGCCAAAAAACGCAGTGCTTTACGTACACTGCATGAATATTTTCGCGGTGATGGCGTTAGGAAAAGTTATTTAGCACTGTTGGGTGGTCGTTGGGGGAAGGAAAAGGCCATTGTTGATCAGCCTTTGCTGAAAAGTACTAATCAAAGTATAGAGCGGATGGTTAAGGTCAATGCTGCTGGTAAAGCCTCGAAAACTTTATTTAAACGCCTTAGTCTTTTTCAAAATGCCACTTTAGTTGAGGCATCTCCTTATACAGGCCGTACGCATCAAATCCGAGTTCATGCGGCATGGCTAGGACATGCTATTATTGCTGATGATCGTTATGGAGATAGTGAAATTGATAAGGCATTTAAAAAGCGTGGCTATAAGCGTTTATTTTTACATGCGCAGAAATTGCAATTTGCACACCCAATCAGCGGTGAGCTGCTCAAAATTGTCGCACCACTACCGAGTGATTTGCAAACCTTGCTAGATAATGAAAAGTAAATTTGTTTTAATTGTCAGCTAATATTTAATGAACTTACCGCCTTTTAAAATTAATCGGGTGAGTTTTTTGTTATAAAAATTTTAAATTAGGAGAAAATTCACGTGAGTGAAAATCAGTGGAATGAGCCAAGTTCAGAAGTAACCGATAAAGCAAGTGGTTGGGAGCGAGAAGCAATAGAAAAACTGGCTTTTGCAGCCGTTACCGAGCAAAGGCGTGCGCGTCGCTGGGGAATATTCTTTAAAAGTTTAATGTTTGTTTATCTGTCTGTTGTTTTAGGTATAGGTATGTACCCAACGTTCAAACAAAGCTTTGGTGAAAGTAGTGGCGAAGGGCATACTGCCGTTATTAATATCAATGGCGTTATTGCTGAGGGTAAGGAAGCAAATGCGGAGTCAATCATTAAGTCTTTACGTAACGCGGTAAAGAATGAAGATACCAAAGGTATTATTTTGCATGTGAATAGCCCTGGAGGCAGTCCAGTGCAATCATCTTATATTTATGACGAAATTCGCAAAATAAAAGCTAATAATCCTGATCTACCTATTTATGCAGTTGCCTCTGATATTTGTGCTTCAGGGTGTTATTTTATTGTTGCTGCTGCAGATAAGATATTTGTTAATCCATCCACTTTAATTGGCTCTATTGGCGTTATTATGGACGGTTTTGGCTTTGTTGATACCATGAAAATGCTGGGTGTAGAGCGTAGGTTGGTTACAGCTGGGGCGCATAAGGCATTAATGGATCCTTTTTCTCCTGCTAAAGGGGAAGAGAAAAAATATATGGAAGATCTTTTGGCGCAAGTGCATCAGCAGTTTATTACGGCTGTAAAAAATGGCCGAGGTGATCGACTAATAGAAAATGAAGATACTTTCTCGGGTTTAGTTTGGACTGGAGAGCAGGGCGTAAAAATTGGCTTAGCCGATGACTTTGGTACCGATGATAGTGTTGCAACTGATATTATTGGTGCTAAAAAACGTGTTGATTTCACTATTCAAGAGCGCTTAATTGACCGTTTGGCCGGAAAAATGGGCGCTTCATTTGCACATTCATTACGTAGTTTAGGGCAGCAAATTACGCTGCAATAAGTTATTGTCATTAACATGTTAACTAGAACTGATATGCTCTATGGTTTATAGGGCGTATTTGTTAGCTTGTTTTTAATTAGTATGAAGTAAGAGGTTTTTTAGTGGATATTGCTTCCTTAGTTGGGTTTTTATTAGGTGTTGGGATTATCGTTGCGGCTATTGCCACTGGTGGTGATGTCATGCTGTTTGTGAATGTGCCATCACTACTGATTGTTATTGGTGGAACTTTGGGTGTGAGCCTAATGCGTATTCCTTTGACTGATTTTATCCGCTCTTTTGGTGTTTTAGGTAAAGCTTTTTTAAATAAAAAAGAAGACCCTGTTGCTTTAATTGAAGATGCTGTTCGCTTAGCGGATGTTGCAAGAAAAAATGGCTTACTTGCCTTGGAAGGCGAAGAAATCGCTAATCCTTTTATGAAAAAAGGCATAGGCTTCTGTGTTGATGGTCATGAACCTGCATTTGTTAGAAAAATGTTACAGCAAGAAATTGATCAAATGGTCAGCCGAAATGAGACTGGGCAAGACATGTGGAAAGGGGTGGGCGATTTAGCGCCTGCGATGGGTATGATTGGTACCTTAGTAGGTTTGGTGCAAATGCTAGCTAATATGTCAGATCCTGCGAGTATTGGTCCGGCAATGGCGGTTGCGCTATTAACGACTCTATATGGCGCTATGGTTGCTAACTGCTTTGCTTTACCTATGGTTGATAAATTAGCTTACGTCTTATTATATGAGCGTACTAATAAAGAGCTTATTTTAGAAACAATTTCTGGCATACAAGAGGGTATGAACCCGAAAGTACTTGAGACTTTATTGAATTCTTATATTTCTGAGAAAAAACGCAAAGTTGGGGACGGAGATTAACCATGGCTGATTGCCCTAAATGTCCGCCTGCAGGAGCACCGCTTTGGTTAGCAACCTTTGCTGATTTAATGTCCTTATTGATGTGTTTCTTTGTTTTATTGTTATCTTTTGCAACCATGGACGCTAAGAAATTTAAAGCAACGGCTGAATCAATGGAAAACGCATTTGGTGTACAACGAGATATTGAAGCGGCTGAAATTCCTATGGGAACCAGTATTATTGCTCAGCATTTTTCCCCAGCATCGACTAATCCAACGTTACTAGAAGAAATTAAGCAATCAACTTCTCAAACTTCAACGAGTTTGGATGTTTCTTTAGAAGAGAAAGAGAAGATGAAGCAAGAAATTATGGAGCAAGCTTTAGAAAGTACGCAGGCTGAAGCAGAAAAAATTGAAGAGAGATTAAAAGGTGATATTGGTAAAGGTCTTGTTTCTGTTGAGACGCAGGGTTTGAAGATTATTATCCGCATTAATGAGAAAGGTTCTTTCGGCTCTGGTACCGCTATTTTAAAAACAGGTTTTAAACCTGTTATGAATAGAATTACACAATCCGTGATTGAAGCAAAAGGAAAAGTATTGGTCTCAGGGCATACTGACAATATTCCAATTGCAACCGATTGGTATCGTTCTAATTGGGAGTTATCAGCGGGTCGTTCGGTGAGTGTTGCTGAGTTTATGTTAAAAAATAAAAAGCTTGATCCAAAACGAATCATTATTGAAGGCCATGCTGACTCACAGCCTTTAGTACCTAATACCTCAAATGAAAATAGAGCAAAAAATCGGCGCGTAGAAGTTATTTTAGTCCAAGATGATCCAATGCTTGAATTTGATAAAATCCAGAAACACGCGCAAGAATAATAAGTGAGCATAATTATGAGCAAAAAAAACGTATCTCAAGTGGATGAACGTAGACGTTTCTTTAGAATTGATGATGAAATTAATCTTTTTTATAAAAAAGTAGAGCCTGCATCGATAAAAAAGTATTCTGAAGCCTCTAGCGAGCTATTGAATAATTGTTCGCTTGCTGCGGCTTTAGATATTTTAAATCAAGAAGCACAGATTATATTCAATCGAATTGAACGTAGTAACCCGGATGTTGCTGATTATTTAAAGGTAATGGACAACAAAATTAATTTGGTTGCTCGTGCTGTGTTAATGGATGGTACTGACCTAGTTGATGAGCAATCTAGAAATGTTAGTTTGAGTGCCTCTGGAGTAGCTTTTGAATGCGAAGAGTTGATTGCTGAAGCTGAGTTTTTAGAAATTAGATTGTTACTCACGTCTAGTATGGCGGTCATAGTGAGTTATGGCGATGTTGTTTATAGTCATAAAAATCCAGAGCCTAAGTCTGGATTCCCTTATATAGTCGGAGTTGCTTTTAGCGAAATGAAGGAACAAGACAGAGAGTTGTTGATTAAGCACGTTGTTAAGCGTCAAATGCAACAAATTCGTGAACACAAAGAAAATTAGATCAAGGCGTGCAATTTTCAGAAAAGAAGCAAGCATTGTTGGGGTTGTTGGCTGATGGAGGCTTTCATTCTGGCACAGAGTTAGCCGAGCAATTAAATTTCAGCCGTTCAGCGCTTTGGAAGCAAGTTAACGCATTAGAAGAGTTAGGGGTTGAAATTTTAGCCGTTAATGGCAAAGGTTATAGGCTAAAGTCATCTTTAGAGTTACTTAATAAATCTACTATTATTAATAATTTGACGTCTGCCACACAGCAGTTGATTTCTGTCTTTGATATTCACGATCAAATTGATTCTACCAATACTAATTTAGTTGCCTTGAGTAGAATTGTGCCGGAATCGACAGGTGTTGTTTGTCTGGCTGAGCAACAGACTGCGGGACGTGGTCGTCGAGGTCGGGAATGGGTCTCGCCTTTTGGCAGTAATCTATACTGTTCAGTTCTGTGGCGATTTCAGGAAGGTCCTGCAAGTTTATCAGGCTTAAGCTTGGCTATTGGTGTTGCTGTTATCAAGGCTTTAAATGCTCATGGTATTCAAGATGTTGGCTTGAAATGGCCGAATGATATTTATTGGCAACAAAAAAAATTAGGCGGTATTCTAGTTGAAGTTTCAGGGGAATCAAATGGCCCTTGCAGTGCGGTTATTGGGCTAGGTTTAAATCTTCATTTGTCGAGTGATGAAGCATCAAGTATCGAGCAAGACTGGATCGATGTCAGTCAAATCTTAGGTAGTGATCATAAAATTTCACGTAATGATTTGCAGGCCTCTCTACTAGAGCAATTTTTTCAAGTTATTAGTCATTATACTGAACAGTCATTTGCTCAATATAGAGATGAATGGCGATTGTATGACTGTATGCAAGGGCAATCGGTTAATTTGTTTGTCGGTAAACAAATCGTCGAAGGGACTGTGCTAGGTATTAATGATGATGGACTGTTGTTATTGCAAACCCAAGATGGAAAGGTGCAATGCTATGCCTCTGGTGAAGTCAGCTTCCGTCGTTCATGAACTTATTAGTCGATATTGGCAATACTCGTTTGAAATGGGCGGTACAGCAATTAGGTAATCTGGATTCTTTTGGTGCGCTTGTGCACAATCAAGAGAATTTTTCCGCTACATTAATAGCTTCTTGGCGGTTGCTAGAGCTGCCAAACTGTATTTATATTGCTTGTGTTAGCTCTACTGAGCTTAAACAGTTACTGATCACTATTATAGGGCAGCTATGGCCTAATTGCCCTATACAAGAAATCCATACAAAAAAACAGTCTCATGGGCTAAGTAATGCCTATCTTAATCCAGAAAAATTAGGTGTTGACCGTTGGTTGGCAATGCAAGGAGCTTTCAGGCATTATTCCGCGCCTTTTTGTGTTGTTGATTTTGGTACCGCGATTACCCTGGATGTCATTGATGAGCAAGGGCAACATTTGGGTGGCATGATTATGCCTGGCTTGACCCTACTCAAGCAGTCTTTAAGTAAAGGTACGGCAGATTTAAGTTTTAGCTCAGAGAGTCATAAACAAGGCTTGGCTAATTATACGCAAGCGGCTATTTATAATGGCTGTCTCTATGCTGTTAAAGGTTTTATTGAGGCAGGACTTATGCAAACTGCACAAACTTCGCACTTAATTTTAACGGGAGGCGATGCAGAGTTTTTAGCGAATACTTTAAAGCTAGATGCTGTGATTGATACCGAATTAATATTTAAAGGCATGGTCTTATTAAGTAGCGAGCAAAGTGAGCAGTGAAATTTCTATTTTTAAGTATTCTATTAGGCAATATTGTTTTTTTCTTTTGGGAATATAGAAAAGGCGCACCTGAAATTTACTTGCCCACAAATATTGAAAGCAAAGCAAGTAATGAAAATCAGCAGATTTTTTTGCTCAGTGAACTCCCAGCTAAAGTTGTTCCTTTGGAAATCGATAGTGCTAACAATAACGAAGTAAATGTTCCTGAAGCATCATTTATTGAGCCAAAGCAAGAGTTGCTTGCTAATGATGATTTTGTTGGACCACTGAATAACACAGAGCAGGTTAATATTCGTGCAGCAACTCTAAATTTGGAATTTATTGGTCCCTTATTGCTTGATGAAGGCATTGCGCATAGCCCCCCAAAAGAGATAGAAGCGATTTCAATTGCAAAGCCAGAGGCAAAGGTTATTGAGCCTGATGAGCTACTTGAGGACGGTCCTGACCCCGCAGAGTTAAATGCCAAAACCGAAGTATTATTTGCCTGTTATCCATTACGAGAAGGCGAATATTCGGAGCAGATGTTCGTCACTACCAATAAAAGCGCTACTTTTAAGTTTGAATTCGTACAGCAGGAGCAGCAATATATTAGTAGTTATTTAGTGCTTACTTTAGCGGCCAATTCTTATCAAGAAGCTAAAGCGTGGGAGAAGGCGATTAAACAACAAGGTATCAATGAGGTGTGGTTGTTTACACGCGGCAACTTCAAGTGGCGGATTTCCTTGGGATTATTTAGTACGCAAAGCAAGGCTGAAAAAACGAAAGTCTCTTTCTCCAAACAAATGGTAAGAGAATTAGAGGTCGTGCCTAGTCATCAAACTAGAGTGCTGACAGAAGTTAAAATAAGTGGCCAGGAAAAAGATATTTCTTTATTTAAGGATGAATTTTCTCAATATTTTAAGCAAGAAAGTGAATGTGCTGAAGTTCAGAACTAACCGTTCTACCTGCCGGGAAAAGGAGTAGGGATAGGTTTTACTATTGGCTTAGGGTTTATGAGGTAGTAAGGTCTAGTGTTTTGGTAATAGTCGTTACTTTTTTCTAAAGCTTCTGCTTGACGGGCAGTTTGTTTGACTTGCTCTTCGGTTGCGCGTGCATTTCTATACGCGGCATTGGCTTCATCCTCTTGAGCTCGAAGCATGCGCTCTTTGTCTTGGGCTTCTTTCGCTACTCTTTTTTGTTCATTGTGTATGGCTAAATCTGATTCAAGTTTTTCTGCTGCAGACTGTTGTTGCTCAACACTAATATCCTTGCGTGGAGTAAATTCTATACCGTTTGTTTCACAGGGCTTATCTTGATAACTTATTTGTCCATTTTCACTGCATTTATACATTTCTGCATAAGCTGGTGAAATGAGCAGAAAAAAGATTAATGTTATGCTTATTCTCATTATTTTATCCTCGTAGTTTTTCTGATACAGGTTTCTATGCTTGCTATATTGACTGAAAATTTTTAAATAATCAAAACAGACTTAGGAATGCACATTAAATAAAACCCGAAACTTTAGGTTATGAAGCACCGCCAGTCCTCGAAGGACT
>CBDVDU010000030.1:0-15527 GCA_965372825.1 uncultured Gammaproteobacteria bacterium
ATTTATTAATCTAATTCCTAAAAAGGCACATAGTATTGCTCCCTTAAATCCTGGCTCTGTAAAACTACATGATTTATTCCCAGATGATGAAGAGACGAATGTGGAGAATTTTTATCATTACCGCGGCTCACTAACAACACCTCCCTACACTGAAGCGGTAGAATGGTTTGTACTCAAACATATCATCGAAGCTTCACCCGAACAGATCGAAAAAATCAGTGCAATAGAAGGAAATAATGCCCGCCATATCCAAGGTGTATTTGGCCGTTCGATTGATTAGGCTTTATCTATAAAGGTTACAAACCTGTACGTATAGTTATTGTTGCCCACTCAACTGTAGGTAGGCTTAGTTCGCTAATGTTAGCAATACAACATACAAGCGGACTGAAGTCCTCCCTACTTTTTCAATGTTCCACGTGAAACATTCCCTCCCTCGCCATCTTGAAAAACTATTCCCCACGCTTAAACCAAGGAAACGGAGCGATAGCACAATAATGGTTTTTAGCCCGGCAGGATCCCCGCAAGTTTTCATTAGCTAAAATGGCGCGCCAGTTTTCCTATAATCCCTTCTTTATTCTAAGCTAGCTCAATAAAGTTCAATCAGACCTTCACCCTATCGAAACTCAAGCTAGTCAATCACCATATTATGGTATGCTAAACTTCTTTTAGATTTATCTATTCCTCCACCTCAGGTTTAATAATGAAAATAATACGCTTTATATTGATTATAGTTTTGACCAGTTATTTACTTTTTTCAATATCCAATTTGCTGGGTATTAATGATGAAAATACGCCTATTGCTGTCCAATCTGGAGCCTCCAAGGACTATATAAAAGTTTCTAGCATCTTGCAGAATAAATGCGTCGATTGCCATTCCCCAGGTATGACTAGAATGCCAATATATTCTGAATTACCTATTGCTAAGCAGCTTATGGAGAGTGATATTCAGCGAGGCAGCGAACGATTCACCTTAAGTCCGAAGATATATAGTGGCGAAGAGGCTTTTACACCTCTTATGCTGGCTAGGTTGGAGCATGTTATTAGCAATAATAAAATGCCGCCCGCTAAGTATCTTGCTATGCATTGGAATGGCAGTTTAAATGCTGATGAAAAACAAACGCTACTTACATGGATAGCCAATGAACGAAGCCGAAATCCATGGAGTAATGAATCTGCAGAAAACTATAAGGGCGAAGCGATTCAGCCACTGCCTTTAAGTGTTGAATTAAACCCTGAAAAAGTTGCTCTGGGTAATCAATTGTTTCACGATACCTTGCTTTCTGGAGACAACACTTTGTCCTGTGCATCTTGTCATGCTTTAAATAAAGGGGGAACCGATCAAGCTCAAGTTTCCACTGGAATTCGAGGCCAACAAGGCCCTATTAACTCGCCTACTGTGTATAACGCCATGTACAACTTGGCTCAATTCTGGGATGGCCGTGCTAAAGACCTTCAGGCACAAGCCGCTGGGCCTGTCGCTAATCCAATTGAAATGGGAGCAGATTGGGATAAAGTGATTACTAAATTAAATCAAGTGAGTGATTACACCAGTACTTTTAGCAAACTCTATCCTGAGCAAGGTCTAACAAAAACAACCGTGACAGATGCTATTGCTGTTTTTGAAGAGTCATTAATAACACCTAACTCACGTTTTGACCAATACCTACGTGGTAATGAAACAGCGCTAAATCACGATGAAAAAGCTGGCTATGAGTTATTTAAAAATAACTGCACTTCTTGTCATTTTGGCCCAGCACTGGGTGGCTTATCTTATGAAAAAATGGGCGTTAAAGAAGATTATTTCGCAATGCGCGGTGGTGATTTAACCGAAGTTGATAATGGCCGATTTAATGTCACCAAAAATGAAACTGATCGTCATGCCTTTAAGGTTCCCGTACTGCGTAACGTGGAATTAACTTACCCTTATTTTCATGATGGATCTGTTAATGAGTTATCTGAAGCTGTTCGTATTATGGGTGTTACTCAACTTGGCAAGCATTTCAGTGAAGATGATATTCAAAAAATGGTGTCTTTTCTGAAAACCTTAACAGGTAACTACAATGGCATCTCCTTGTCCATTTTAAAACAGTAAACCTGAGCTAGTTTAACTTACAAAAAAGGGCTTTTAGAGTATATTCTAAATGCCCTTTTTATTTCCAAAATGGCGATGAATTAATTTAATTCGTCATCTTTCCAGAATTTTGTACCTTGAATAGTTGCTTGTGCTGCTAAACCATTTTTTGTAATTTGGTATAAATAAATACCAGGGCTAACTTCTATTGCTAAAGCAATAGCCCCACCACCAGCCTTATACTTTGCCGCTGCATCAGCTTGGCCTTCAACGTTCCAGCCATGCTTAACAAAACGATCAAAAACGGCCTTATTATCAAAAACAAAAATACCGCGGAAATCCTTAATTCCTAAGCCGACACCAACACCTGCAGAAAACATTTTCATATAGGTATTTTTTCCCGTTTTATTATTATGTGCTACGCCATAACCTTGTCCAGTAGAAACTAAGAATAAGTTAATGCCCATATTATCAAAAACAGCATAACCATAAGCACCTGTAACATGGCCTCTAGCACTAGGTGCCAACTTATATAACTCGGTTAAATCTGTACTACGCATTTTATGGATATTGCTAATTTTATCCGCTTTCGTGTTTCCCTTGGCACCAGCGCAACCATTTAAGATAAGTAGCGCAGAAACCATGGCGATTAATGCAACAAAAGGTTTTAATTTATTCATGTATTACTCCAAAAAGCATAGATTTAATGTTAGATTATAGTTTACAGGCACTGAATGGCTCATGCTAGTTTTAACATCGATCAAGATTACCCAATAGAAATACACAATAAAGACGGTATTGCTAGCGCCACGCTTTGCTAATAATTTTTCAAACTAAGAGATAAACTAATGAATGTAAGTAAACAGCAGGAAGATGCAATATTAACTAATAGAGTCATTGAAATCGCGATTCGGCTGGCTCTAATTTTTTTAATTATTACATTGTGTTTCCAAATTATTAAACCTTTTACGATTCCTGTACTCTGGGGCATTATTATTGCGGTAGCGATTTTTCCACTTTATAAAAAATTGACACTACAGCTCGGTGGGCATAATAAATTAGCAGCGACACTGTACACGCTTGTTGCATTGTCCTTATTAATTGGCCCAACATTAATTATTTCAGAGTCAATAGTAGACACATCATCTCATCTTGCACAGAGCTTTAAACAAGGAAACTTAGTTATTCCTCCACCGAACAAAAGTGTCAGTGAGTGGCCTTTAGTGGGTGAAAAAATTTATGATGTATGGAACCAAGCTTCAAGTAATATTGAAGCAACGCTAAAGCAATTTTTTCCAGAAATTAAGCAAGTTGGAGAAACCATTTTTTCAGCATTAGCGGGCATAGGCGGAAGTGTGTTGCAATTTATTTTCTCCATTATTATTTCTGGTGTATTTTTGGCTAATGCTCAAGGGTCTCATGCCACAATGGTAAAAATTGCTTCACGCTTAACAGCTAAAGAGCAAGGCTCACATTTTACTGATTTAGCCACAGCAACGATTCGCAGTGTTACTCTCGGAGTATTGGGGGTTGCAGTTATTCAAGCAACTTTAGGCGGCATTGGTATGTATATCATGGATGTACCTGGGTGGGGTTTGTGGACACTTATTATTTTAGTGCTAGCTATAGCACAAATGCCAGTCTTAATCGTGCTCCTCCCCGTTATCATTTATATATTTTCTGTTACCGCCACAATCCCCGCTGTTATATTTACTATTTGGAGCTTACTTGTTGGTTTAAGTGATAATATTTTAAAACCCTTGTTGCTGGGTCGTGGCATGGAAACGCCTACTTTAGTTATCTTGCTCGGCGCTATTGGTGGCATGATCCTTTTTGGTATTCTGGGTTTATTCGTTGGAGCTATTATTCTCGCACTGGGTTATGAATTATTTATGGCTTGGCTTAATAGAGAAAATGCTCAAGAACTTAGCAATAATGAATGAAGTAGCTTTTAGGAATGCACATTAAATAAAACCCGAAACTTTCGGATGTTATTGAATTTTGATTCCTTAACAGATCTGTGAGTTTAACGATCTAATACCAACCCCAATAAATAATCACTGTAATAGCCGTCATTCCCGAAATCTTTAATAAAGCCTCATTGCCATTAAGTTAAGAGTAATACAATAAATGGGGCGCAGTGCTTTATAGCCAAATTATAATGATTGGGTATGAATATTTTTATGAGATTCCTTAAGTATAAATCTATTAGAATTGATATGACATGAGAGAATAAGCTGATACTAAATCGCTGTAACCATTCAGACTCCTCTCATTAAATCCCCTCTCCCACCGGGAGAGGGTTAGGGTGAGGGCGTTAAAATAGGTAGGGGCTGCACGGTTACAAGTCGCTTGATATACACCATATAGGTTGAAAATAATGAACAAAATAATAATTTTCTGTAGTTTTATTGTTTTTATCGCTGGCTGTACAACAGCTTATCAAGTAAAAGATTACCAGCAACTCTATGGTTCAGAACAGCCTAAAGATAGATCAATTAAGCAGCTGTCTGAAGGAAAAATCTCTTATAGCAAACAAGTTAAACCGATACTCGATGCACGCTGCATTGCTTGTCACGCTTGTTATGATGCGCCTTGCCAATTAAAACTCAGCTCTTTTACCGGGCTGGATCGTGGTGCTAGTAAACAGCCTGTTTATAATGGAAGCCGTTTGGCTGCCGCCTCTCCAACTCGTTTATTTATTGACGCAACAAATACTCAGGAATGGCGCGATACACACTTCTTCCCCGTACTTAATGAACGCCAAGAGTCCGCTGTAGCCAGTATTGATAATTCAGTATTGGCACAAATGCTACTGCAAAAGCGCCGCTTTCCATTAGCAGCAGAAGGCAAACTCGAAGAAGATCAGTTCCGTTTTAGTCTGGATGATAAATTTGAATGTCCTAGCATGGATGAATATGCCGAATTTGCTAATAAACATCCGCAATGGGGTATGCCTTATGCCTTGCCCGGTTTAAACTTAAGCCAAGAACACACGGTTTTAACCTGGTTAGAACAAGGCGCGAAAAACGATCAACAACTTCATTTATCCACAGCAGCAAAACAGTCGATCAATCAATGGGAAAGCTTTTTTAATGCCGGATCATTAAAGCAAAGATTAGTCTCACGCTATATTTATGAACATTTATTTATTGGTCATATTCATTTTAAAGATCACCCTGATAATCAGTTTTATCGACTAATTCGCTCCAAAACACCACCAGGGCAAGCGATTGAAGAAATTAAAACAGTCAGGCCTTATGATGACCCACAAATAGCCCGATTTTATTATCGCTTACGACCTGTGCTACATACTATTGTGGATAAAACCCATTTTGTTTATGAGTTAAGCCCACAACGACGCCAGCGCTATGAACAATTATTTTTTGCTAACCAGTTTAAAGTAACTCAACTTCCCGCTTACAGCCCTGAAGCAGGAGCCAATCCACTCAACACTTTTGCCGCTATTCCCAACCCAATTAAATATCAATTTCTATTGGATGATGCGCAATACTTTGTTTCTGGCTTTATTAAAGGCCCAGTATGCCGTGGACAGCTTGCTTTAAATGTTATTCAAGATCATTTCTGGGTATTATTTTTTAATCCCATACATGATTACCAAGACATCGCTAATAAATATTACAGAAAACATAATAAAATCTTATATTTACCAGGAAAAGGAGGGGATCAAATAAGCTTTCTGGGCTGGACAGATTATGATGCCTATGCCAAAGATTACCTGAACAAAAAATCTCAATTTCTCCAAGAAACCTTTCAAAAAGACGAAGGATTTACATTAGATAATATTTGGAATGGCGATGGCTGGAATCAAAATGCAGCACTTACCGTCTTTCGTCATTTTGATAGTGCAACCGTTGAACAAGGGTTAATGGGAAATGTGCCAAAAACCGCTTGGATTTTAGATTACCCTTTATTTGAACGTATCCATTATTTATTAGTCGCAGGCTTTAATGTCTACGGATCGGCTGCGCATCAATTAGCCTCACGTACCTATATGGATTTTTTGCGTCGTGATGGTGAATATAATTTATTACGCTTTTTACCCCGTAATAAACGTCTAGCAATTTATAACGACTGGTATCAAGGCTTAATGAATGGCCGTATGGATAATAACTTATTAAATCTAGATTTTAAAACAGCTCTTCAATTCACTGGAACTGACACTAAAGCTGACTTCTTTACACAAGTTAAACCGTATTTAGGCAAAGCATTAGCTCCTTCTCGTTGGCCAGAGGAGTGTCAGCAAGAAGCTTGTCTTAATCACGTTGATAAGGTTATGCACCAATTAGGGCAATTAAAAGGCACACAAATTAGTGTACTCCCAGAATTAGCTTTTTTAAGGGTGAAAATGGACAACTCAAATGACCGAGTTTATAGCTTAATGCGCAATAAAGACCTCAGTAATGTTGCTTATATATTTGCCGAAAGTTATCGTGCAGTGCCTGAAAAAGACACGCTAACGGTCGTACCTGGCTTTGTCGGCAGTTATCATAATTTCTTTTGTAGTGTTGCTGAACAAGAATTAGGCAATTATATAATCGCCTTGAAAAAGGCACAAACAAAAGAAGCTAAAACTGAGTTTTATGCACAATTTGGTATACGCCGTAATAACCCTAAAATTTGGGAAACATTAGATTGGTTTAATGCCGAGCATAAAAAAATGCGCGGCTTAGAAGCTGGCGTATTTGATATGAATCGTTATCAGAACTTGTAGATTCAATGAAATTCACGAGATTCGCGAGGAGTTTATTCTTAAGCCAACAGTCCTAACGCCCTCCCCTATTTCGCAAGCTACATGGGATTATACAAAACAATGTGGGAGCGACTTTAGCCGCGTTGCGTGGCTAAAGCCACTCCCACATTGTCAAGATTCGCATATTATTTACCTCACATCCCATAACAGATCTGAACGCTATCGATAATCACTGGCCGGAGATGCACCAGTTACAGAATAATCCTGTACCGTCATTTGCTTTTCTCCATAGAGTTGATTCTTCAAACTCTCTTGCAATGAAAGACCCGTTGAACGTAGGCATGCTTTCGCATCAAATTATTAAATTTGTATCCACACATATCCCTAGATTAATCCGGTAGCACGGATGGTTTCCTCAATGGGAAACAACTCATTAATGCGACCTCGTGTCGCACACGAAAAGTGACGCTAACCCCAAAGTTGATTATTTTTTTTGGAATGCCATATTTAATTTATTGTTTTAGCGTAAATATCCATTGCACTTCAAACTACTTTACCTGAAGCCTTATGCTTTTTAGCTGCTGTCAGTACCTTATCCGTCAATTCCTGTCTGCTTTTGTAGGATCGGACAGTTGAAGTTAATGCTTTATTGTCAGCGCGTAGCGTGTCAATTGTAGCTTCCAATGAGTCAATACGGTTTTGTTGGCCGGTAATACTCGCAAGGGCTAAGGTTAATTTATTTTGCAGCTCTTTTGCTTGTTCCGTGCTGTAAGGTTCACCTGATTTTAAGCCCTCTACAGCGGGAACTAAGGATAACGGGATGCGCATCATCTTAGTTTCTTCTGTTTTAGGGCGTCCACTACCTATACTCGCACCCCCTCTGTTATGTAATTCTGACATCACTAGTCCATCGCTATAAATATTGAGTATAGCACTCGTTAAATACTTGTATACAACAATCAAACAAAATGTTGCAGCCGGTGTTTACCTGAAATTAAGCAGCTAAAAGTGACCTAGGAATCTCATAAAAATGCTCATACCCAATCATTATAATTTGGCTATAAAGAATGAGCTTATCGGGGTTCCTCATAAATCAATGGATACCCTCACTTACTTCACACCTGAATAGTCATCTTTGTATAAAAACAAAGATGGGACTAGTGCTTGAGTATTTCAGAAGCTCAATTCCGTGATGAATGAAATTGCCTCATGGAGAGAAAGTTCTTGCAAAAATAACCAGTAATTTATTATGGTTTAAGGGGTTATACTGTCCGATACTTTTCGCTCAAGTAAATTTTTGATAAAGGCTAGTCTGTATATACATCTAATGCCGGATGTAATCGATTAATATCAGAGATGGGTAATCCTCTTTTTTCGGGTGAGTAACGACTGTATTTAGATAACTCAGTCGGATCCATATACCCCGTAATTTTTTCCAATTCCGATAAGCGAATACCCTGTTTTACAAGATAGAGAATATAGGCATTCGATATACATGTCGCGGTAATTTCTTGTGGCTCAGTTAATCCAGAGTCAACCGCGGCATAGACAAGAATAGCCTCAAGAGTCGCTATAGATACTGCCTGATTTTTATCCCAAGTAGGACAAGGCTCTATATGTTCAAACAATGCCCTCAAAGCTTGATTAATTGGAATTATGCGTTGATCATCTCCCGTGACAGTAATAGTCTCTTGTTCAAAATCAATATGCTCTCTTCTTAATTTGCTAATTTCATCTAGCGTCAGCCCACTTAACAGTAAAGCAATCAACTGTTTTGCTTTAATATCTGACGCTTCCAACAAAATACACAAATCTTCATCACTTAGCTCTCTATAGCGATCGCTTTCAAGTGCATTGCTCCGCTCATACTGTATAGATTGAGCTGAATTTTGAGTTAACTGCTCATTACTTTGTTGATAACTTCTGAGTAAATCTGGAGTAGCATCATTGTACATATTGATACCAGAGATTGTAATCGAGGCATTCTGCCCTTCTTTTCGAGTCAGAAATTCAAAAATCCATACACAAAAAAGCCCAAAAATAATCGAACTAACGATAGCAATAATTGCGTCTCTCGTATAATCAGGGCTAAAAGGTTCGCGAGGAAGAAACGCGCGTTCAATCACTTTAACTTGCGGGAATTTTTCCGCCTGCTTTGCTTCAATTTGCACCAACCTTTCTTGAGTTGTGCGCTGTAGCAGTTCAAGTCCTTCTACATCACTGAGCAAGGCTTCATGCTCAGCAAACCTGGAACTAAATTCAGTGGCTGTCCGTTTATGCCCTTCCAGTTGTTTTTTTATTTCATATAATGATTCCCGCGCCGCTTCATAGTTTTGTTCAGCATCACTTAAGACAATACTTTTCCCATAATTGCGTTTTATTTCAATTTCTTTTTTAAGTTCTTTAATTTGCTTTGGCAGGGTACTCAATGTTGGATTCAAAGCTAAATATTCGCGTGTATACTTTTTATCAAATGCGGCTAGCTGTTCACGTAAATCTTGTAATCGTAATTCTAAAACACGCATTCCACGCTTATCTTCATCAGGAACAAGCACTTTCCCTTGAGCTATCGCTTTATTCACAGCATTAAGTCTAGCCCTGGTTTTAACAGCGTTTTCACTGGCATCACTAAGAGATTTATTTAAACCTTTAAACCGTGCAAGAGACTGGTTTTCAAAAAGGTTTTCACGACCTAATGAAGTAATACCATTACTTTCCCTAAAGCGCTCCAACTCACTCCTTTTTATTAAAATTTGATTGTTCAACCCCGAAAGCTCTTCTTGAAGTTTTTCTATAGTTAAGCCTGTTGTTTGTCTGATTTCATCAGCACGGCTTTCTAAGTAAACATCAATCCAAGTATTAATAAGAGGGACTAAGATTTCCGCTTGAAACCCAATAGCAGCCAACTCAACTAAGTTGGTTTCAGGCACTGCTTCAACAGTTAATAACCGCCGTAATTCAGAGGGAGTTAAGTCTGTTGCGGTAAGCTGGCTATCCGTGTGGATAAGATGTTGATTTAAGCGTGCTAAGGTTTTTTCTAGTAGTTCTTGGCCAGTAAGAATTTGCCTTTGAATAGCAACGTGTTGAATATCAGCTTCAGTACTTTTTTGGTCGATAGCAGTTTGAGCCACAGTTAATAAGGTGGCATAACTTCGATAAAGTGCAGGACGGCTATAAACATAAGCAAGACTAACACAAGCACTCAATAAGAAACTAAAGCTGAAAATCAATAATCTACGTGATTTATACCAGGGCTTAGGAGCTAGCTCATGGCGGTTAAGATTAGGCGCAATATCTATTTGAGGAAAGGAATTATTCATAATTTAAACACTCAAGTTGATTGAATGAAGCAGCGGGAATTTTTGTAAAATTTATTAACCTAAACAAGCCTACTTTATAAAAATAATGTAAGGAATAGTCGATTAATATATGGCTAAGTGTAAAATAAAAGCAAGCTTTTCCTAACATTAACTATCAGTTATAACTAACAAAATTGTAATTATTTAGAAAAACTATCCCAACCAATAATAGGATTAAATTATGAATGACAAACAAGCTGTTGCTGAATATGCTCTAACTTATGTCCAGAATGACATGACTATAGGTTTAGGAACTGGCTCTACCGCAAATTGTTTTATCGAAGCCCTAGCGCAACGTTATCAACAAGAAAATCTACAAATAAAAACCGTGGCTAGTTCACTGGTTAGTCAATTAAAAGCACAACAACTAGGCCTGCCTATTATTGCTATTGACCATATTGAAAAGTTAGATATTTATGTTGATGGCGCAGATGAAGTAGCGCCGGATATGACTTTACTCAAAGGCCGCGGCTCTGATTTAGTAAAAGAAAAATTATTGGTTGAAGCCGCTGAACAATTTATCGTATTGATTGATCCCTTTAAGCAAGTAAACCGTATTGGGGATAACTTTCCAATCCCCGCTGAAGTGCTGCCTTTTGCTTGGCAATTAGTGCAACAAAAAATGCGTAACGCCGGCGCGCAAGTAAATTTACGCAAGACAGATTCTGGTCTTGCGGTTACTTCCTGCGGTAATCTGGTTCTTGATTTAATTTTTGATTCTGAGTTATCAACAACAGCGCTTAATAACTTACTTAATGCTACGCCTGGTATTATTGAGCACGGTATTTTTCACAACTTAGCCGATATTATTTTACTGGCTAATAAGGGGGAAGTGACCCAAATAACGAGAGAAAAATAACATCTGTAGCTTGTGAAAAACAAGAAAACACTACCTAATCCTCTCATATAACAGCTATCAACAGAGTTGCGCATAAAAAATTCAGCATTTAGGAATACACATTAAATAAAACCCGAAACTTTAAGTTATGAAGCACCGCCAGTCCTTCGAGGACTGGCGGTGCTTTCGGATATTATTGAATTTTATCCCTTAGACTATTTTTCGTTTGTACTTAACCTCAAAAATATAAGGCTGCCTGATTATTATTTCCTCTTAATAAACAATCAGTTTCATATTGAGTACTTTGCTTATAATAACCAAAGTATATAATACCCCCTACTTACTATATAACTTGTACTATATTTTTTATGTCTTCAAAATTCGGCTTTCTTAGCTACGAAATCAGTCATCTCATCCGTCAGCGCTTTAATAAAAATGCGGAAAGTTTTGGACTTACCTATGCCCAATGGCGCGCATTAGTACACCTTTCAGAAAATAAAAATTGTCGGCAAGTGGATTTGGCTGAAATTTTAGAAGTAAAACCTATTACCTTAGCAAGGCAAATTGACTTACTAGAAACAGCAGGCTTAGTTAGACGCAATAAGGATAGTGATGACAGGCGTGCTTATCGCCTAGAATTAATGCCTAAAGCGCTTCCTATTATGGCTGCTTTATGGCAAATTACAGATGCTATCGAAGATGAAATATTGGCTATTTTAAGCACAGAAGATAAAAGCTTTTTAATTAATAGCCTGGAAAATATAAAAAATAATCTTTCCGAAAAATTATTAGATACTGTGGAATAACAAGCTCGTAACTTATAATTTAGTAAGCCCCATTATTTATGAGTAAAACCCTATAAGGCTAGGTCATTCCCGAAGTATTTTTATCGGGAATCCATACTCAACAATAGATTCCTGCTAACAGCATGCAGGAATGACGAACTGAAAAAACTGTTTGTACCCTTAATAATGAGAAGTTACACGATTTACACCTATTATTTACTTTTAATAATTGACCATGACAATCAATTTAAACAACGAATCAAATAGCGAGTTAACTGACAATGATCAACCAGTCATAGCTAACGATAAGCAATGCGAAACTAATACAGAAATGCTGATCCGGATCAGTAAGAAATTCGCGATCCTATTTGTCGTTATTTTAATGTTTGATTCTATTTTAGATCTATTAGCCGGGCTGATTGATCTAATGATTGATTTGTTTCATTTGGTGATTGAGTTTTTTGAATATACTTTAGAACTTCTTCTTGAGCATATATTCAATGCCCATCACCATGACAGTGAAGTTATTATCGCTAATATAACGATTTTATTAGTTATCTATCTATCCATCCGATTTCTTTTAAAGTTGCCTAACTTACTTGTTCGTCTACAACGCAAAATAAAAGCGGCCTGGTTAAAACGCAGACAACAAGAAGAATGTAACTGGAAAGCCTTGCCATTAGAGCGCAAAATTAAAATAGGCGCAGCTTATTCGGTTGGTATTTTAGGAGTACTATTTTTGCTTACACTTTAAGGACTTACACTTAAGGCGAAACATTAAGGTGGGGTACGCATCGCATACCCTGCACAAATTGTACCGGCTTAGAATACTAGTCCACTTTAAATTTGAGTACAAAAAAATTAAATAAAACCTCTTTCTGTAGGCCGTGGCTTCAGTCCGCTAGTAGTCAATAAATATTGATAATAGTGGGCTAGTCCCAATCCTAATAGATTTATACTTAAACCCATATAACCAAGAGAAACCGTCATTCCTAACTGCTACCCAGTCAATCGTGGGCACAAGCTTTAACAGGAATCTATAGTGTATGCGTATGGATTCCCGATTAAAGATTTCGGGAATGACGGCTATTGCAGTGATTATTTATTGGGATTGATATAACGCCACTCCATACGATTATCTTCTTTTTACCTTAACCCTTTGACGTCGAAAAATTCACGTCATACCCTTTCTATTAACAGGAAACTTATGCTCTTACTCTCGAAAAAACAAGATTGGCTCGGCAATGTCCGAGGTGATCTACTGGCAGGAACTGTCGTGGCTTTAGCTCTGATCCCAGAGGCGATTGCCTTCTCAATTATTGCTGGGGTTGATCCGAAAGTGGGTTTATATGCCTCGTTTTGTATTGCCTTCATTACCGCGCTGATTGGTGGCCGGCCAGGTATGATCAGTGCCGCGACAGGTGCAATGGCTTTATTAATGGTGACTTTAGTTAAAGATCACGGCCTGCAATATTTATTAGCTGCCACTTTATTAACCGGTGTTTTTCAGATTATTGCCGGTTATTTAAAGCTCGGTAGTTTGATGAGCTTTATTTCCCGATCGGTCGTTACCGGTTTTGTAAATGCCTTAGCCATTCTAATTTTTATGGCGCAATTACCCGAACTAACCAATGTCTCATGGCATGTTTATGCAATGACAGCAGGCGGCTTGGGAATTATTTATTTATTTCCCTACGTACCTTTTATCGGTAAATCCATTCCGTCGCCTTTAGTGTGTATTACCGTATTATCCGGTTTGGCTATCTACTTACAATTGGATATTCGTACGGTCGGCGATATGGGAGAATTACCCGATACTTTACCTATTTTTCTATGGCCTGAAGTCCCTCTAAACCTAGAAACGCTGAAAATTATTTTACCGTATTCTTTACCTTTAGCCGTTGTCGGTTTATTAGAGTCTCTGATGACTGCCACGATTATTGACGATTTAACCGATACCAGCAGTGATAAAAATCGCGAATGCAAGGGCCAAGGAATTGCTAATATCGGTGCTGGTTTATTAGGCGGTATGGCGGGTTGTGCGATGATTGGTCAATCGGTCATTAATGTGAAGTCAGGGGGACGTGGCCGATTATCCACAATGGCTGCTGGTGTGTTTCTGCTGATTATGGTGGTTTTTTTGGACGAGTGGATTAAACAAATCCCGATGGCCGCTTTAGTTGCTGTAATGATTATGGTCTCTATCGGAACGTTTAGCTGGGGTTCAATTATTGACCTAAAACATCACCCGCTCTCAACTAATATCATTATGTTATCCACAGTGACGGTTGTTGTCTGGACACATAACCTCGCTTTAGGCGTATTGGCCGGTGTATTGTTAGGTGCTTTATTCTTCGCCAACAAAATCAGTCATTTTATGTATGTCGAGTCTAGCTTTGATGAGCCTAGCGATACACGTAGCTATGAAGTCGTTGGCCAAGTGTTCTTTAATTCTGCCGATAAATTTACCAATAGCTTTGATTTTAAAGAAGCAGTTAGCAAAGTGGTTATCGACCTACAGCGCGCGCATTTTTGGGATATATCTTCGGTTGGTGCTTTAGATAAAGTGGTGATTAAATTCCGCCGTGAAGGTGCAGAAGTAGAAGTGCTCGGTTTAAATGAAGCCAGTGCCACGATTATTGACCGTTTCGGGGTACACGATAAACCTGAAGAAATTGAAAAAGTAATGGGAGGACACTAATGAATACTAATAAAAAGATAGTGCTAGCATGTATCGATGGTTCAGCTTTAACTAACGCCGTTTGTGATTACGCCGCATGGATCGCACAACGTGTAGATGTACCTTTAAAATTACTGCATACCATTGATCATCATCACGAAAAAGCTGCAAATACTGACCTGTCAGGTAATATCGGTATGGATAGCCGTGAACACTTGCTTAAAGATATGGCAGATCAAGAACAAGAGCAAAGCAAAATTCGTTTGCAACAAGGTAAGGCTGTATTAGCTGAAGTTAAAGAGCGTGTTATTCAAGCGGGTATTACGGACCCTTTGACCCGCTTACAACATGGTAGTTTACTGGAATCATTAGCCGACATAGAGCAAGATATTCGTGTTTTAGTCATTGGCGCGCGCGGTAAACAACATGAAGACCAAGAAAATGAAATCGGTGCAAAAATTGATGCCCTGATTCGCTCTTTACATCGCCCCATTCTAGTCGCTTATGAAGCCTTTAAAGCGCCCGAGCACATCATGATTGCTTATGATGGCAGTGAAGCCGCCGATAAAGCCGTGGATATGGTCGCTACTAGCCCTTTGTATAAAGGTTTAGTGTGTCATTTAGTTTGTGTCAGTAACAAAGACAGTGCAGGAACTTTACTAGAACAAGCAGCAAGTAAACTACGCGACGCTGGTGATATTGAAATTATCACTGCCAGCTTACAAGGTAAAGCAGAAGAAGAGTTATGCGCTTATCAAAGCACTCATAATATTGATATGACCATTATGGGCGCGTTTAGCCATACCCGTTTACACGATATTTTATTGGGTAGTTTTACTCATAAAATGTTGTTGAAAACGAAAAAGCCACTGCTTTTACTTAGGTAGTTCCGTTTATCAACTCACTCAACAACAACCAGTTTGTTAGCTGGTGGTTGAAAGAGAATACGTCGTTTATGTTTCGCGGACTAAAGAGACATCCATTGGAAAAGAAAATACCAACATCCTTGTAAATCAATCACTTTTGTAGGGCGGACTTCAGTCCGCTTTTTTAGCAATGGCGGACTAAAGTCCGCCCTAC
>CBDVDU010000031.1:0-15321 GCA_965372825.1 uncultured Gammaproteobacteria bacterium
CTAAGCCTCGTCCTGCTGGTTGGCTTCGACAAGCTGAAGAATCTTTCTAATCAGGTAAAGGTTTACATTATTTCTTTTGTTTAAAAAGAATAGTAATGGAGTCTCCTTGTGTGTGTGGCAAACAGACTTTTTCTGCATGAATTCAAAAATCTATCGATTGGTGGTCAATGTTTTTAATGTCTTGATGTTGATTTTATTTATTGAGCAATGGAGAATAGTCAAGTTATCGTCAATAAATAAGGGAAAACATTGATTAGGGTTTATTTGCTGGGCATTGTGATTGCTGCTTTTTTCTGGATTAGCGCGGGTTTAAAAAAAGAACCGCATGAACGTAAGCAGTATATGCAGAAAAGTGCATTGGTAGGCTTGTTGTTATGCTTTATTATTTTGGCGCTGACTGGGCGCTTGAGTTGGATTTTAGCTGCATTAAGTGTTTCTGTTGCATTTGTACTGCGTTTTATACCGGTAGTTTTGCGTTATGCTCCTCAACTGCAGCGTTTGTGGGCTTTGTGGCGTAATAACCAGGGCGGATCTTCAGGGGAAGCTCAAGGAAGACCAGTTAATAAGGGAGCGATAACAGTTGAGGAGGCTTATAAAGTCTTAGGTGTCAGTGCGGCGGCGACAAGGCAAGAGATTATTGATGCGCATCGGAAATTAATTTTAAAAAATCACCCTGATCGTGGTGGATCTAGCTATCTTGCGGCGCAAATTAATCAAGCAAAAGATATTTTGTTAAAGAAATAGGCAAGCGATGCAGCTTTGTAGTGTTTTTAGAGATAAGGTTATTTGTTATCAATCTCTTGCGTGTTTCTTAAGTCGATGGTTTTTTTTGTTTTTTTTAAGTTTTCTTGTGAGTGGCTGTGCGGGATTTCAGTCTCAAGCGCCTATTCAACCGAAAAAACGTGATTTGACGAGTAGTTCATATTATAGAGTAAAAAAGGGTGATACTTTATACTCCATTGGTTTTAGGTCTGGGCATGGTTATAAGCGACTTGCGGTATGGAATAAAATAGCTTCTCCTTACAAGTTATCTGTGGGGCGGACGTTAAAGCTATTTAGAGGTAAGTCTGCTAGTTCGGCTGCAAAGAGAAAAAAAATAAAGACAAAAAGAACAAATATTTCAACGAGTAACAAAAAGGTGTTAAAGTTAAACTGGCAGTGGCCAGTGACCGGAAAAATAGTACGGAATTTTTATAATACAGGTAGTAAGGGTATTGATATTTCTGGGCGTGTTGGGCAGCAAGTTAAGGCGGCTGAGTCGGGTGTTGTGGCTTATAGTGGCAGTGGCTTGCTTGGCTATGGAAAGCTCCTGATTATAAAACATAATTATTTGTATTTGAGTGCTTATGCGCATAATCGGCGCTTGTTAGTCAAAGAAGGACAAAAAGTTAAGAAGGGGCAATTGATAGCTGAAATGGGGGTGGGTGTGAATGGTAAGCCTGCGTTGCACTTTGAAATCAGGAAGAACGGAAAGCCCGTTAATCCCGTGATATATTTATCAAAATAAGCTTTATTATAAGTGTCCGAATTTAGGGTTCGATACTTTATTACAGTGAATGACGAGAAGTAGGAGCTAATAGTGAAGGAAGACTTAATGAGTGCTGAAGAAAATAATACGTTTGTTGAGGGAAGTAAGAGTTTAGACCTTGATGCGACTCATGAGTTACTGGATGTATCAACATCAATGACTGATAGTAAAAATGATCAATCTTTTGATGCGACTCAGTTTTATTTCAAGGAGTTAAGTCGCTCGCAGCTTTTAACCGCTGATCAAGAAAAAATGTACGGTAAGCAATCTTTGTTGGGTGACGAGCGTGCTCGACAGATAATGATCGAAAGTAATTTGCGCTTAGTGGTGAAAATTGCGCGTCGCTATTTGAATCGTGGTTTGCCTTTACTTGATTTAATTGAAGAGGGTAATCTTGGCTTGATTCGAGCGGTGGAGAAGTTTGACCCTGAGTTGGGTTTTCGCTTTTCTACTTATGCAACGTGGTGGATACGGCAAACCATTGAGCGGGCTATTATGAGTCAAACGAGAACCATACGCTTGCCTATTCATGTTGTTAAAGAAATGAATGTTTATTTGAAAGCTCAGCGACATTTAGCGCATGCTTTAGAGGCTGAACCTAGAGCTGAAGATATTGCAAAATTTTTAGAAAAGCCGGTCGAAGTTGTCCAGAAAATGCTTAAATTAAATGAGCGGGTAACATCGGTTGATGCTCCCACTGCTTATGACTCAGAAAAAACCTTTGTTGATTCTATCTCGGATGAAAGTGCAAGCCCTTTACTAGATCAAATGCACGAACAAGAAGTTAAAGTGAATATTAACACCTGGTTGGCGAAAATATCTAAAAAGCAGGCTGAAGTGATTTGTCGGCGTTATGGCTTGTGTGGTTATGAAAGTGCAACACTTGAAGTAGTTGCTACTGAGTTAGGGGTAACGCGTGAGCGTGTGCGTCAAATACAAATGGATGGTTTAAGGCGACTTAAAGAGGTAATAGAAGTTGACGGACATACACTAGAGACAATTTTGCAGTAAGGAATCAAAATTCAATAACATCCGAAAGCACTGCCAGTCCTTTGAGGACTGGCAGTGCTTCATAATCTAAAGTTTCGGGTTTTATTTAATGTGCATTCCTAAGGACTAAATTTAACTGTTTCTCTATGGTTCATATCTTGAATTTAATCGAGAGTGATAAAAGGATTGTGGTGTGTATTATTATTATGCTAGTGCATTGATGTTAAATGTTTTAAGTAGCTCTATTATTTTACTTAGAGGTAGTCCTATAAGTGCATTCGGGTCATCACCTTCAATGCGCTTAAATAGTGCAATACCTAAGCCTTCTGATTTAAAACTGCCTGCACAGTTATAGGGTTGCTCTAAAAGTACGTAATTTTCTATTTCTTCGGTGTTTAGTTTTTTAAAATACACAGAGCAAATATCAATGTCACTTCTATAATTCATACTGGCTGTGTCTAACACGTAAATGCTGGTGTAAAATTTTACGCAGTTACCGGAAGACTCTTGTAATTGTTTGATCGCACTCTCTTGGTTCCCAGGTTTATGTAGCTGTGTACTGCCCAACATGGCAACTTGATCAGAAGCAATAATAATATGTTTTGGGTATGTGCTAGCGAGAGTATGGGCTTTTTGTTCGGCTAAACGTAACGCTTGTTCTTGTGCTGTTTCATTCGCTTGAGCGGATTCATCAATATTAGGGCTAGCGCAGATAAAGCTTAAGTGTAATTTTTCCAGTAGTGCTTTTCGGTATTTAGAGCTAGAGGCTAAGACCAGCTTATTGTTTTTCATTAGAATTCAATTGACAAGAAGTGTTAAAAGCCTATATTATTGCACAGATATGTTAGATCAATTACCTGAACTTATAGATCCTGTTGTGTTTGCAGAGCGACACAGCCATGTAGTAGGCCGAATGGGCTTGCAGAGAATGGTGCGCCTGTCTGATTTTCTCTTTGAGAAAGAAGGTGGGTTAAATGTCGACTTACAGTTTTATAAAGAAGGTAAAGTTCCTATTATTGAGGGGCATATTGAAGGGCATATAACCTTGACGTGCCAGAGCTGTTTGAAAGCACTACCATGGACTGTAGATAAACCTGTGAAGATTGGTATGGTGCAAACAATTGAACAGGCTGATCGCTTAGAGGAAGGGTTTGAACCAATGGTTGTTTCAGACCAAAAAATGTCGCTATCTGAAATTATTGAGGATGAGGTAATTATTGCTTTACCTGATTACCCAAGGCATGAAGATAGTTGTATTCAATATTCATCAACTGAACCACTTGTTGAAGAGCCCGAAGAAATAAAACAAGAATCTAACAACCCTTTTTCTGTTTTAGCTAAATTAAAAATTACTGGAGACCAATAATGGCCGTACAAAAAAGCAAAGTAACTCGCTCAAGACGTGGACAACGTCGTTCACATGATTCATTGACAGCACAAACATTGTCACAGGATCCAACAACAGGTGAAACGCATCTACGTCATCATGTTACGCCAGACGGTTTCTTTAAAGGTCGTCAAATTGTTGCGAAAGATGAAGACTAAAATCTAAAGTTTTGCACGAATATTTTGTGCGATTTTAGTTTTATAAGTTTTGAAAGCCGGGCTTTATGTCCGGCTTTTTTATAATAACGACCGGAGCTTCCCTAAACGTGAGTTTAATAATTTCAATTGATGCAATGGGTGGTGATCATGGTACCGATACTACTGTACCAGCATCGTTAGAGTGTTTACGTAGAAATCCTGAATTGCAGTTGATTTTGGTGGGTGATGAGCTGGTTTTACAGCCCTTGCTCACGCAAGCTTTGCTCGATTTTAAAGGGCGTTTGTCTATTCATCACGCATCACAGTGTGTTGCTATGGATGAATCTCCCGTGAAAGCATTGAAAAACAAAAAAGATTCATCCATGCGTGTGGCAATCAACTTGGTGCGTGATGGTCAGGCTGATGCGTGCGTCAGTGCCGGCAATACCGGTGCATTAATGGCGACTGCCCGATTTGTTTTAAAAATGATTCCTGGTGTCGATAGGCCAGCAATCATGTCTTCTATGCCTTCTATTTTTGGTCATACCCATGTTTTGGATTTAGGTGCTAATGTAGATAGCTCGGCTGAAAACCTATTTCAATTCGCTGTCATGGGTGCTGAGGTAGTCAAGGCCCTAGAAAGTATTTCTAATCCTAAAGTTGGATTATTAAATATTGGTGAAGAAGAAACGAAAGGCAACGAACAAGTAAAGGCAGCTGCTAAGTTGTTAGAAAATTCAGCATTAAATTATATTGGTTATGTCGAAGGTAATTCACTTAATGCGGGTGATGAGAAAGTTGATTTAATTGTCTGTGATGGTTTTGTTGGCAATATCGCTCTTAAATCAATTGAAGGTGCTGCAAAAATGATTACTTCTGTCTTGAAGGAATCGTTTGGTAAGAATTTGTTCACAAAATTTGCTGCGCTACTTTCTTATTCTGTGCTGAAAGCAATTAAAAATCGTATTGATCCTAGGCTGCATAATGGGGCTAGCTTTTTAGGCTTGAAGGGCTTAGTAATCAAAAGTCATGGTGGGGCTGATTCTTTGGCTTTCCAAACGGCAATTCACGTGGCTGAAGTTGAAGTCGAAAAAAATGTTATTCAAAAAATCAGCGAGCAAGTTGAAAAATCTTTAAGTGGGAGAGAGGACGCATGACAACTTATGCAAAAGTAATCGGCACTGGCGGCTATCTACCTGCTGAAATAAAATCTAATGAGGATATTTCCAAGCTTGTGGATACTTCCGATAGTTGGATTTTTGAACGCACTGGAATTAAAAATCGGCGCATTGCTGCAGAAGATGAAACCACGTCTAGTATGGCTGAAATTGCTGCTAGGCAGGCTATTGAGATGGCGGATATTGCGCCTAATGAAATTGACTTGATTGTTGTTGCTACAGGTACACCGGAAAATGTTTATCCTGGCGCCGGCTGTATGTTGCAGCATCGCTTAGGCATTAAAAATGGTGTGGCTTTTGATATACAGGCAGCATGTTCTGGGTCTGTTTTTGGTTTAGATATTGCTAATCAATATATTAAGTCGGGCGCAGCGAAGACTGTATTAGTCGTAGGTACTGAAATTAATTCACGTATTACTGACTGGACGGATCGTGGTACTTGTATCTTATTTGGTGATGGTGCGGGTGCAATTTTATTGCAAGCCTCAGAAGAGGCGGGGGTTTTGTCAACCCATATCCATTCTGATGGACGTTTTGAAGATCTATTAAGTTGCCCTAACCCGCAAGCACAAGGGAAGGTTGATACTGCTGGCTATATTTCCATGAAAGGAAATGAAGTATTTAAAGTAGCAGTGAATACTTTGGGACGTATTGTCGATGAGACTTTAGCGGCTAATAACATGCAAAAAACGGATATAGATTGGTTGGTTCCTCATCAGGCCAATATACGTATTATTGCAGGAACGGCAAAGAAGTTAAAAATGTCTATGGACCAGGTTGTCGTTACCTTAGAAGAGCAGGGAAATACCTCTTCGGCATCGGTATTGCTGGCATTTAATGAGGCGGTTCGAGATGGTCGTATTCAGCGAGGCCAAATTGTATTATTAGAAGCATTTGGTGCAGGCTTCACATGGGGCTCTGCACTTATTAAGTATTAAAGGTTTTTTATGAGTGAACAAAATAAACAGTTAGCCTTTGTTTTTCCAGGGCAAGGTTCGCAATCAGTCGCTATGTTAACTGAAATGGCTGAAGCTTACCCTGAAGTTGAGGCAACTTTTGCGCAAGCATCAGAGGTTTTAGGTTTTGATTTATGGAAGTTAGTTAACGAAGGGCCAGTAGAAGAGTTAAATCAGACTCATAATACACAGCCTGCTATGTTGACTGCAGGTGTCGCGCTTTGGCGAGTCTGGTGCGCACAGTCTGAGGTAAGGCCAGCTTATATGGCGGGGCATAGCTTAGGTGAATATACTGCTTTGGTATGTTCGGGGGTTCTAGACTTTGCAGATGCGATTAATTTAGTTGCTGCTAGAGGTCGTTTTATGCAAGAAGCGGTTCCTGAAGGTGTCGGGGCAATGGCGGCTATTCTGGGCTTAGCAGATGAGCAAGTGATTCAGGTTTGTGCAGATGCTGCACAGGGCGAGGTTTGTTCGGCAGTGAATTTTAATTCTCCGGGTCAGGTAGTGATTGCGGGGAATAGTGCGGCTATAGATCGTGCGATGCCTGCGGCAAAAGAGTTGGGTGCTAAGCGCGCGTTGAAATTACCGGTTAGTGTGCCGTCGCATTGTGCATTAATGCGTCCAGCGGCTGAGCAGTTGTATGCAAAAATGCAAGCTATAGAGTTCTCCGAACCTGATGTCACTTTATTGCATAATGTCGATGTTAATGTGCATAAAGTTGCCGAGGAAGTTCGTCAGGCTTTGCAAGAGCAGCTATTTGAGCCTGTTCGTTGGGTTGATACGATTAATGCAATGACTGAGCAAGGTGTAACTACTTTTGTAGAAATGGGGCCTGGTAAGGTCTTAATGGGATTAAATAAACGTATTGTAAAAGCGGCGAATCATTTCACCGTTAACAATCCAAATACTTTAACTGAATTATTGGAGCATTTTGCTAATGACTAAAAAAGTAGCCTTAGTAACTGGTGCGAGCCGTGGTATCGGTCGTGCGATTGCAGAAAAATTAATAACGGATGGATTTTTTGTTATTGGTACGGCAACTTCGGATGGTGGTGCAGACGCTATCTCTGCGTATTTAGCTGATAACGGCGCCGGAATGAAATTAAATGTCGCTGATGCGGATTCTATCGCTGAAGTAATGAAAGTGATTACTGATGAGCATGGTACGCCCGCAGTATTGGTTAATAATGCGGGCATTACGCGCGATAACTTATTAATGCGCATGAAGGATGATGAGTGGGATGATATTATCAATACCAATCTAACATCTGTATTTAGGATGAGTAAAGCAGTATTGCGTGGCATGATGAAAGCTAAAGCAGGGCGTATCATTAATATTGGCTCTGTCGTTGGTTCTACGGGGAATGCAGGGCAAACCAATTATGCCACTGCTAAAGCTGGCTTAATGGGTTTTACTAAGTCGATGGCCAAAGAAGTAGGCTCGCGTGGTATTACTGTCAATACTGTCTCTCCGGGTTTTATAGATACTGATATGACGCGCGAGTTGTCAGATGAGCTTAAGCAGACGCTATTATCAGGTATTCCTCTGGCTCGCTTAGGGGATGCAAAAGAAATCGCTTATGCAGTCGCATTTTTGGCCTCTGAAGGGGCTTCTTATATTACCGGTGAAACGCTTCATGTCAACGGTGGTATGTTTATGGCTTAAAATTATGTCATTTTCATAATTTTAAAGTATAATTGCCCCGCCTATAGAATTAACTATAAGTGAAACCAAATTAATAATAATTAGTGATGTTGCATAGTTTAAATCGGCATCCATTAAGGAAAAAATAATATGAGTAACATTGAAGAACGCGTAAAAAAGATTGTTGCTGAGCAATTGGGTGTTAAAGAAGATATTTCTAATGATGCATCATTTGTTGATGACTTAGGTGCAGATTCACTTGATACAGTAGAATTAGTAATGGCTTTAGAAGAAGAATTCGAATGTGAAATTCCTGATGATGATGCTGAGAAAATTACTACAGTTCAACAAGCAGTTGATTATGTGAACTCTAACGGCTAATTTCTTAGCTGTTATTATTTAATGGGTGATAATTCATTGCCCATTAATATCTATTTCCTTTCTTTTTATATTTCTACTTCAGGTATTTCCATTGAGTAAACGTCGCGTTGTTATTACGGGTTTAGGCGCAGTTACGCCTCTTGCTAACACAGTCTCTGAAACATGGGATGGTATTATTAATGGCAAGAGTGGTATCAGCCAAATTGATTCTTTTGATATTTCTGGGCATGCAACTACTTTTGGTGGTGTGATTAGAAATTTTGATATTAGTCAGTATATTCCTGCAAAAGACGCTAAACGTATGGATGGTTTTATTCATTACGGAATTGCAGCGGGGTGTCAGGCAATTGAAGACTCTGGAATAGAAGTGACAGAAGAAAATGCTGAAAGAATTGGTGTTGCTATCGGTTCAGGTATTGGTGGAATTACAGGCATAGAAGAATGCCGTATGACCTTTGAAAAGGGTGGTGCGCGCCGTATTTCACCATTCTTTGTACCAGGCAATATCATTAATATGATTTCCGGCAACCTTTCCATTAAGTATGGATTAAAGGGGCCAAATTTTGCGATTGTAACCGCATGTTCAACAGGTACGCACTGTATCGGTGATGCGGCACGTAAAATTCAATATGGTGATGCAGATGTCATGGTTGCTGGTGGTGCTGAACGTTGTACAAGTTCAGCAACAGCAATGGGTGGCTTTGCTTCAGCAAAAGCTTTATCTCGTCGTAATGATGATCCGCAAGCGGCTAGTCGTCCTTGGGATACTGATCGTGATGGTTTTGTATTAAGCGATGGTGCGGGTGTGGTTGTTCTTGAAGAGTTAGAGCATGCAAAAGCGCGTGGCGCAAAAATTTACGCTGAAGTAATTGGTTATGGTATGAGCGGTGATGCTTATCATATGACTACGCCTTCTCCTGGTGGTGAAGGGGCGGCACGTTGTATGAAAAATGCCATACGTGATGCAGGCTTAAATGCAACAGATATTGATTATATCAATGCGCATGGAACCTCTACTCCAGCAGGAGATGTTGGTGAAACGCAGGCAATGAAGGCGGCATTAGGTGATCATGCTTATAAAATTGCCGTTAGCTCGACTAAATCAATGATCGGTCATTTATTGGGTGCTGCGGGTGGTATTGAAGCTGTGTTGAGTGCTTTAACCCTTAAAAACCAAATTGCTCCACCAACGATTAATCTTGAAAACCCAGACCCAGAGTGTGATTTAGATTATGTGCCCAATACGGCGCGTGAAATGAAGATTGATATCGCTATGTCTAACTCTTTTGGCTTTGGCGGTACTAACGGGTCTTTAGTTTTTAAACGTTACGAATAAGTACGAATCGAGGTTTGCTAATGATATTAATCAATGGCGAACAGCGAGATACGCTAGCAATAACAGATCGTGGCCTCCATTATGGCGATGGTCTGTTTGAAACGATAGAAATAATCCAGGGCCAGCCTGTTTTTTTAGCTCAGCATTTAGCAAGATTAAAAACAGGCTGCCAAGTTTTACAAATCCCTTATCCAAAAGAAGCTCTTCTGCTGGATGAAATCCATCAAGTTAGTCATTCAGTTAATCATGGTGTCCTTAAATTAATGCTTACGCGAGGTTCGGGTGGGCGCGGATACAGGCAACCTGAAGTTATAAATACAACTCGTCTGCTTGCTTTATATCCATTCCCTGATTATCCAGCTCACTATAAAAGTGAAGGCATTAATGCCCGTTTTTGTAGGTCTCGCTTAGGACTTAACTCGATGCTTGCAGGAATTAAACATAATAATCGTTTAGAACAGGTGCTTGCGCGTGCTGAATGGCAGGATGAATTTCAAGAAGGCTTGATGCTGAATTTAAATGAGCATGTGATAGAAGGCACGATGACTAACGTGTTTGCGGTCAAAGAGGGTGTGTTGTATACGCCTGATATTATTTTATCGGGCATAAAGGGCGTGCTACGAGAGATAATTTTAGAAATTGCTAAGATAAATAATATTCCTTTTAAAGTTACTTCATTAACTCAAGAATTTGTTTTATCAGCTGATGAATTATTTGTTACAAATTCCGTGATTGGCATCTGGCCAATTAAATCGTTAGCTGGCAAATCTTATGCGCTAGGCTCTTGGACGAAAAAAATAAGTCATTATTTAGCTGAATATAAAACAAGTGAGCAAGGTAGCGCATGTTAAAACGTATTGTTACAGTATTTTTTCTCGCTTTAACGGGACTTTTTACTTGGGGCTTGATGGATTATCAAGTTTTTGTCGCTCGGCCCATCATTACTGAAAATGCTAAGATAGTTGAAGTTGAAAAAGGCAGCTCCTTTGCTGTTATTATTCGAGAGCTTGGTTATCAAAGACGTTCACTTGATGGGCTTTGGTTTAGATTATTAGCGGAACGAGAAGGCTTAATAAATCAATTAAAAGCGGGGGAATATGAATTACCTGCTGGTCTATTACCTAAAGATTTTTTAGTCCTGTTGAGCTTAGGTAAAACACGGCAACATGAAATTACCTTTCCTGAGGGTTGGAATTTTAAAGAAATACGCCAAGCAATTGCCGCAAATGAAAATCTTACGCAAACATTAGCTGAATTAAGTGATGTGCAGGTTTTGCAAAAATTAGGCAGTGATTATACTCACCCTGAAGGGTTGTTTTTTCCTGATACTTACCAATTTGAAAAGCATGGTACTGATTTGGCTATTCTAAAGTTAGCCTATAATAAAATGCAGAATAGGTTGGCAGTATTGTGGGAGCAGCGGATAGCTAATTTACCCATTAAGTCAGCTTATGAGGCGCTCATATTAGCTTCGATTGTTGAAAAGGAAACAGGAGTTGTAGCGGAGCAGCCTATTATCGCAGGTGTCTTTATGCGCAGACTGCGCAAAGGAATGCGCCTACAAACGGATCCCACTGTTATTTATGGTATGGGTGAGAATTACCAAGGAAACATTCGCAAAAAAGATTTAAGTACTTTAACGCCTTATAATACTTATCGAATTAACGGTCTGCCGCCAACACCTATTGCAATGCCGGGCGAGTACGCACTGTTTTCGGTGTTACATCCTAAAGATGAGGGTAGTTTGTATTTTGTTGCTAAAGGCGATGGTAGTCATATCTTTTCAGCGACTTTGGCTGAGCATAATAAAGCTGTGAATAGTTTTCAAAGGAAGCGTAAATAATGTTAGGGCGATTTATTAGTCTTGAGGGCGGTGAGGGTGTCGGTAAAACAACCAATATTGCCTATATTCAATCCTTATTGGAAGAACAAAATATTTCAGTACTGCTTACGCGTGAGCCAGGCGGAACACCTTTAGCGGAATCAATGCGTCAATTATTGCTGGATAAAAATCAAGAAGAAATTACTGAGCAAGCTGAATTATTAATGATGTTTGCTGCGCGCGCCCAGCATATAAAACATGTTATTAAGCCGGCTTTAGAGCGAGGGGTATGGGTTCTGTGTGACCGTTTCACAGATAGCACCTATGCTTATCAAGGTGGTGGGCGCGCTATGGATATTACAGTAATTAATTGGCTGGAAAATTTTGTCCAAGGCGAGTTGCGGCCTGATTTAACTTTATTATTAGATGCGCCTGTGCAAGTAGGTATGAATAGGGCGGCTCAGCGTGGCAAATTAGATCGATTTGAATTAGAAAAAATAATTTTTTTCGAAAAAGTCAGACAAGCTTATTTGGCTTTGGCTGAACAGCAGCCAGAACGTATTAAAGTAGTGGATGCAACTCAAACGCTAGAGCTTGTGCAAGCAAGTATCCATCAATCGATTAGTCAATTTTTTTATGACTAGTAAACTTTACCCTTGGCATCATTCTTCTTGGCGGCATTTGTCAGCTTATGTAGAGCAAGAGAGAGTTCCTCAGGCTTTATTGATTAACGGTGTTAAGGGCTTAGGCAAGCAACAATTAGCATTACATTTTGCACAATATTTAATGTGTCCAAACAAGCAAGCTCAGGATTTTTGTGGGCATTGCGAGAGTTGTCAGTTATTTATTGCCAAGACACATCCCGATTTTATCTGGGTTCAGCCGGAAGAGGTGGGTAAGGCGATTGGCGTTGATTTAATTAGAAGTTTAATTGTTAAATTAAGATTAAAGCCACAGTATAGTGGTTTTCGTGTGGTTTTAATTAGCCCCGCTGAAAAAATGAATAACAATTCTGCCAATGCTTTTCTGAAGTGTTTGGAGGAACCTCCTGAGCGAACTATGTTTATTTTGTTGGCGGAGAAAATGCAGGTTTTACCTGCGACCATTATTAGTCGTTGTCAGAAATTACTGCTGAAGCCACCAAAGCTTGAAGAGGTGGGTGTGTGGTTGCAGGCGCAAGGGGTTACTGAACAGCAGGAGTTATTATTGAATTTGTCTGAAGGAGCGCCATTATTGGCGTTAGATTATGCGCAAAGTAATGTGCTTGAGCAGCGGCAAAATTGTTTTACTGAATGGCAAAAAATCCCTTTAGCGAATGCTTGCCCAGTAGAGCTGGCTGAAAAATGGCATAAACTATCTGCTAGTCAAATTTTGCCTTGGTTGATTAGTTGGACGGAAGATATTATTAAATGCTATTTTCATGTGGAAAGTGCATTATTGCGTAATCCAGATTTAGAAAAACACTTGAATGTTTTGTCTAAGTGTTTAGACTTACAGTGTTTATATGAGTTTCATCGTCTATTATTAAACGATATGCAAAGAATCCAAACACAACTGAATAAGCAGCTTCTCTTTGAAGAGATTTTGATTACTTGGGCTCAAACAGTGATAAAGAAATAATTATGGCCGAACCCTCAGCAGCACGACAAGGAATTCTATCCTTATCTATTAAAGAGAAAAATGCGCTTTATGCGGCTTATATGCCTTTTGTTGCCAATGGAGGGTTGTTTATTCCGACAAATCGTAGTTATACGATGGGACAAGAGGTTTTTATGTTGCTTAATTTAATGGAAGAAACTGAGCGTTTACCTATTGCCGGTAAAGTCATTTGGATTACGCCAGTGGGTGCTGAGGGTTACAGAACGGCAGGAATAGGAGTGCAATTTAGTGATCAGGATGGTGGTCAAGCTAGAAATAAAATTGAAACTTATTTGGCGGGGGCATTGGATTCAGATCGTTCTACGCACACTATTTAGTTGTAAGTACCTACGTAAAATTAAACTAACACTTTAATAATATGCATTAGCTGAATGGTATGCCCGTAGGTTCGAATTTATTCGTACCGAAAAAGTCCATTAAGCCCAAGGTACGAATAAATTCGAACCTACAAAAACCGTTAAAATAATTATGCCTCGGCACTTAATTTATTCGATTTGAACTCCCTCATAAGTAAATGAGGGAGTTGTCAGCGTTAATCTTCTAGCTTTACAATTTCCCCATTACTCTGTTTCATTATTTTATCAATACGCTTACCTTCTGCATCAATTAGTTCAACTTGTAACGGCATCTTACCAACTGCATGTGTGGCGCAGGATAAGCAGGGGTCATAGGCTCGAATAGCAACCTCTAAGTTATTTAATAGTGGTTCGGTTAACTCTTGTCCTGATAAATATTCAGCAGCTACTTGACGTACTGATTCATTCATTCCCATATTATTGCTGGTAGTGGAAACGATCAAATTAGCTTTGGTTACAATATCGTTATCATCAACTTCATAATGATGGAATAAAGTACCTCGCGGTGCTTCAATCACACCAACGCCTGAGTAACGCTTTTCGCCTTGCGCAACTAGGTCATCAGATTTCATGATATCTGGATCATTAAGTAGGACTTTGATGCTTTCAGCGCAATGCAATACTTCAATCAGGCGAGCCCAATGAAAAGCCAATGTGCTGTGCACCATAGCTGCACTACCATGATTTTTAAAATCTACTCGTTCCGCTTCTGCTAGAGGCGTATCAATATAATCGCAGATATTCAAACGCGCTAAAGGGCCTACACGATACCAGCCGTCTTCTTTACCTATAGAGGTGAGATAAGGGAATTTCATATAAGTCCATGAGCGTACTTCTTCATGGATAATATCGTTATAGTTACAATAATCGAATTGGTCTAATATAGTTTTGCCGTTTGCATCTTTAGCGCGTATGCCGCCATGATACAGTTCTAGCGCACCGTCTGTTTTAGTTAGTCCTAAGTAATTAGTGGCAATAGTGGCAAAATCATCGTAATACGGCAAATTAGAGCGGTGAATCTTTTTAACTAAGGTCACTGAGCCGGCTGCCCATTCAATCATTTGGTCAACATCAGCAAGTAAGTAGTCACGTTCTTCTTTGCTGAGTGACTTATTCATGCCGCCAGCAATCGCGCCTGTTCCATGTATACGTTTGCCAGAAACCATACGAATGACTTCTTGACCGAATTTGCGTAATTTGACGCCTTGTAAGCCGACATCAGGAAAGTCATTTAAAACAGCAAAAATATTGCGTTTGCTGATATCACTTTCAAAGCCAAATAATAAGTCAGGGCTGGATAAATGAAAAAAGTGTAGTGCATGGGACTGCATCACTTGCCCGAAATGCAATAAACGTCTTAGTTTGTCCGCTGATGCAGGTAAATTAGCAGGATCGATGCCAACGAGTTGGTCAATGGCTTTAGCTGCAGCTAAATGGTGACTTACAGGGCAGATGCCGCATAAACGCTGTACAAGAACGGGTAGTTCCCAGTAAGGACGGCCTTGAATGAATTTTTCAAAGCCACGGAATTCAACGATATGTAGCCTAGCTTGTTGTACTTTATTATTTTCATCAAGTAACAGGGTAACTTTCCCATGGCCTTCAACACGCGAAACAGGGTCAATAACCACTCGCTTTAAATTTTCTGGATGATTCGCAGTCTCTAAATTTTCATACATAAGCTGATGTCCTTTAAAGCAATTTTAATGGCTTAAATTGTATGCACAGAGAGATATCATACAAGAAAAAGTTAATTATATTCTACATCGCTGTGCCTAGAAACAGGTAGTTAAGATAAATGCTAAGTTTAATGGGAAATGTACGCTATACATTATTTACTAAAGAGTTTCATGTTTAGGTCGCTAAAAAAGCATCGTTTAATTTTCTTAAATCCTTTGATGTTGAATGCTCGAGGGAGTAGATGTTGTGTATCAGGATATTGATTT
>CBDVDU010000032.1:0-15298 GCA_965372825.1 uncultured Gammaproteobacteria bacterium
GATTTAAGAGCGAGCAACCATTGTAACACAGTTTTCGTTTTTTTGATTATCAGGGCATTTGTGGTGGGGCTTTTAGCCGCGATTTGATACGTGGCTAAAAGCCCCTCCCACAACCTGTTATTTTATAGGCCATGCTTAACATCAGTAAATGAAAGGCTTGCCATACATTACTGCTTAATTTTCAGGCTTAACATAAGCCAAAACATCGTCATTATTGACCTGATAATAAATATCTTCCACTTGCACGGTCACTCCAATCGACGCAAAGGTGATACTATCGCCTAGATAATAATATTCCGCCTGCCAACCACTGCTGCGCATAAAGACTTCTATTTCCGCTTTATCTTGCTCAATTAAGACATATTCCTGCAATGTAGGCAAAGCTTGATAAGCTAGTCTTTTAATAGTTTTATCAATACGCCGGGTAGAGGGTGAAAGCACTTCGATAATGATCGTTGGCTTAGTTTTGTAGAATTCACTTTCCTTGTCATTGTTATCACAAACCACCATCACATCAGGATAATAAAAGTTATTTTGCGCTTTGACTTTCATATCCGAAGCATAAGGAAAACAAGGAAGTGCTTGCTCTCTAATTCTAGACATCACTTGATGCGCAATATTAACAGATATTTTATTATGCTTATCACTCGCCCCAGTCATCGCATAAATATAGCCATCCATTAGCTCATGCCGCACCTGAGCATCTTGCTCAGCATCGAGGTATTCATTTTCAGTTATTTGTGATTCAACAGAATGAGCCAACATAGCTTTCTCCATAATAAGTACTTTGGTTACTTAATTTTACCTTAATCTTTATAACCCATCTTTTATTATTGATACCATGCCTCTAAAGCAATGATATTATACAAAGAAAATCAACTGTGCTCTGACTAAGGAACGTGCATGAAACAAACTCCCGATTTCTAACTTGTCTTTTTACTCCAGCTGAAATGATCTCATTCGTTACGTAGAATAACTATGCGCCTCATGAGATCATTCCATCTGAAGCAAAAATCCTGCGTTATAATTTCGGGATGTTATTTCATGTACGTTCCTAAGCGATTTGAAAAATAATAGATTTATCCATTCAACCTATCAGTTATTCGAAATACAAACTTATGAATTTTTGGGAAACAAAGAAATTATCCGAAATGACTACTGAAGAGTGGGAATCTTTATGTGATGGCTGCGGCAAATGCTGCCTGAATAAACTAGAAGATGAAGACAGCGGGGAGATTTTTTTCACCAGTGCAGTTTGTGACTTAATCGATTTAGATACCTGTCGTTGCACACGATATTCTGAACGAACAACCTTAGTTCCCGAATGTATAGATTTAAAACAACATGATTTTGCTGAATACACTTGGCTTCCAGCAACTTGTGCTTATCGGCTACTCACCGACGGCAAGAAGTTGCCTAATTGGCATCCACTAATTTCCGGTACACAAGACAGTGTACAGGATGCAGGTGTTTCGATTAGTAGCTTTGCAATGAAAGAATCTCAAGTCGATGATTTAGAAGATCATATTATTGAGTGGCTGGATTAATAGCATTCTCAACAAAAAAGTGCAATTCAAGCATTGGAAATTATCAAGTTTTGTGAGAGCAAATTTAATCGCGTAATCGTGGCTAAAGCCACTCCCACAGAATACATAGCCCTATGGATTCAAATATTTATAAACACCAAGAGCAATCACCAACAAAGCAACAACAGACCAACCAATAACATCCATATATTGACGTAATTTTGACTCAAAGCGTTCACCACCCCACGCTAATAAGCCGGCAACTAGAAAAAATCGCGCGCCACGCCCGAAAAAAGAAGCCAAGACAAAAGGCAGAAATAGCATCGATAAAGCACCTGCCGCAATGGTAAATACTTTATAAGGAATAGGCGAAAAACCCGCAATAAAAATCGCCCAAAACCCCCAATCGCTGAACCATTGCTCAGCTAATTGATATTTAGACCAGTAATGCGATCCCTCTAGCCAAGACTGAATCATATCAAATGAAAAGAAACCAATGGCATAACCTAGCATTCCACCTAAAACAGAGGCGATAGTAGTAATAAGCGCCAAACGCCATGCTTTTTCTTGTTGCGCTAGAACCATAGGCGCTAACATCACATCAGGTGGCACGGGGAAAAAAGAGGATTCGGCAAAACTTAAAGCCGCTAAATATTTAGTGGCGTGACGATGCTTGGATAATTGAATAACTTTATCGTATAGTTTTTTAAACATTATTTCTTACCTGATAAAAAAGGCACAAAACTCACCGGCTCTAAAGACTCTACCTCATACCCCGTTTTAGTACGAATAACCCGTTGCAACTCTTGCACGCCTCGCTCTTTACCAATAGGAATCAGCATAATTCCGCCTATAGCCATTTGATCTAACAAAGCCTGCGGAATTTCTGGTGGCGCAGCTGCCACCAAAATACCATCATACGGTGCTTTTTCCGGCCAACCCCAGCCGCCATCACTGTGCAAATAACTCACATTACGCACTTGCAAATCCCACAGTCTATTTTTTGCTTGCCTATACAATGGTTCAATACGTTCAACAGAATAAACATAATCCACTAACTGCGCCAAAACAGCCGTTTGATAGCCACAGCCCGTGCCGATCTCCAAAACATTTTTCATATGCTGATGATCAACCAATAACTCGGTCATTTTAGCAACAATATAAGGCTGCGAAATAGTTTGCCCATGACCTATTGGTAAAGCTGTATCTTCATAGGCTCGACTGGCTAATGCATCATCCATAAATAAATGCCGCGGCACATTACGTATCGCATCCAAAATTTTATGACTACTAATGCCCTGTTCAATCAAACGATCAATCATGCGCTCACGCGTACGACGGGAGGTCATGCCAATCCCTTCTGTTTGTAATAAAGCTCTCATGCAGGCAACCAGTCCTTAATCATATCCAGTGCGTCATAACGCGTTAAATCTAATTGCAATGGTGTCACAGACACATAGCCTTGGCTAACTGCGTAAAAATCCGTTCCCGGCCCAGCATCCTGCTCTGCACCTGGCGGCCCCACCCAGTAAATAGCGCGACCTCTAGGATCTTGGCTTTTAATAACAGACTCGGCTTTATGCCTTTGACCTAAACGCGTTGATTGAAAACCTTTAATCTCAGACCAAGGTAAATCAGGCACATTCACATTCAATAAAATATCTTTTGCCAAAGGTTGGTCTAATAAGCGCTGTAAAATAATCTGTGCTACTTTAACAGCTGATTCAAAATGCTGTGGATCACTACTGACCATAGACATGGCCACGGCTGGCAAACCTAAAAATCGCCCTTCTGTTGCCGCAGCGACCGTACCAGAATACAGCACATCATCCCCCAAATTCGCGCCATGATTAATACCCGCAAACACCATATCTGGCTCTTCTTTTAACAAGCCAGTAATCGCTAAATGCACGCAATCAGTCGGAGTACCATCCACCTTAATAAAGCCATTGGCCATTTCATGCGCACGTAAGGGCATTTCTAGTGTTAAGGAATTACTAGCAGCACTACGATTTTTATCCGGTGCCACTACAGAAATATCGGCAAATGACTGCAAGCCATCCGCCAGCGCAATTAAGCCTTGCGCCAAATATCCATCATCATTACTCAGCAGAATATGCATTTATTCATTAAACTCTATAAAATTAATCATATTAGCAATTAAACTGACAAAAGACAGCTCGCGTGACCAATAAAACTGTAAAAAAAGAAGATAGTCATTTATTTCTTGAGACAATCGGTAAAGTAAGTCCGATTAAATCGGATAAACATACCTTAGCGCCCACACAAAAACCTAAACCCTACCCGAAGAAAAACACCCCGTACATTGCCGATAAATTAACCATTGAGTCATCAGATCCGGTCAATGCTTTATACGCAGAAGACACTCTAAGCTATACCGCACCAGGACTACAAAAAAACGTCTTAAAAAAAATGCGCCGTGGCCATTATGGGCTTGATGCTGAATTAGACCTACATGGCTTAACCAGTGCAGAAGCCAAACGAGAACTCATCAAATTCCTACATTTTTGTGAACTAGATGGCTGTCGCTGCATACGCATTATTCATGGCAAAGGCTACCGCTCAGAAAATAATTTACCGGTACTAAAAAATGACATCAATGTATGGCTAAGACAGCACCAAGAAGTACAAGCATTTTGCTCCACCGCACAAAAAGATGGCGGTGCTGGTGCTGTTTTTGTATTACTACGCTTGTCCGACAAATACGGCGATCAAGACGATACCTAATACTAAGCGATACCAAACAAAAGGCATCATACCAATTTGATTAAGTAACCTTAAAAACCAAGAAATACTAAGATAAGCAACGACAGCCGAAACCACCGCGCCAATCGACATAAAGCCCCAACTGACAGCTACATCTGTCTGATATAACTCTAAGGCTTTTAAAGAGCCCGCCAAAGCAATTACTGGAATAGATAATAAAAAGGAAAACTTAGCTGCATTTTCGCGCGTTAAGCCCAATAGTAAACCAGCAGTAATAGTAATACCCGAACGCGATGTCCCTGGAATTAAAGCAATAGCCTGAAATAGACCAACCATAATCGCATCCATTAAAGTAACCTTAGTCCGCTGCTCTTTAGCGCGTTTTTCTGCCCACCATAATAATAGCGCAAAGACGATGGTTGCTCCCGCAATTACCAAAGGCGAACGCAACGCCTCCTGCATTGCATCAGATAAACTTATACCGACTAAACCGACAGGAATTGTGCCTAAACCTACATACCACGCTAATTTAGCATCTTCAGTAAAGCCCTTGCCTATTAAAGACCCCAGCCATGCGCTAATAATCTTAACTAAATCTTTACGGTAATAAACCACAACAGCCGTCAAAGTTCCAACATGTACCGCCACATCAAACGCCAAACCCTGATCTTCCCAACCCAACAATACTGGCAATAAAATTAAATGTGCCGAACTTGAAATTGGTAAGAATTCCGTCAATCCTTGTAAAACAGCTAAAGCAAGCGCCTGAAAAATATCCATTAAAAATGCCTTGATAGAGTAATCATAAAAAACAGTGATAAAATAACCAGCTATTTTACCTTTATTACTTCCCAGTGATTAACATTATGAATAAAAAAGTTTCCTTATTAAGCACCATACTACTTAGCAGCGCACTATTAACAGCCTGCTCAACTCTATCAGAAAAATCAGTAGAAAATACCGTAGCAACGGATACAGATACCGTCGTTATGAACAATTATCCCACTCGCGACCGCGTAGAATATGTATTTAATTGCATCGCTAAACATGGCGGAAAATTAGACTATATCGTACAATATGCTTGTGGTTGCAAGATCGATAAGATTGCTGAGAAATTAACGTTTGCAGAATACGAAGCCGCTTCTACCTTTACTATGTTGCGCAGCACACCCGGTGAAAATGGTTCCGTTTTCCGTGACCCAGTGCAATCTAAAGATTTACGTACACGCCTGAAAGAAGCTGAAGCTTATGCTGAAAACAGTTGCTTTGTAAAATAAGAAGAACTATAGGGGCGCAGTGCTTCAGCCTGTTTTCATAGCTAAAAATAGCAAGCTAAAGCACGGTGTCTCAATGATGCAAAGCCTTTGCATCGTCAACCCTAATAGATATAGAACACTCTAAGCAGCACGCTTATTTTTATACCAAAAAATTCCTACTAAAATTAATACTAGACCAAAAATCACCATATTGCCTTGCTTGATATACTCAATAACTGTTTCACCATAATAATAATATAAGCTGAAAAAACTAATGCTAGAAATAGTACAAGCCAGCAAGTCAGATAGGGCGAATTTTGTGAAATTCATTTTACCTAGTCCAGCAGTTAGGAATAATGCATTTCTGACACCAAAGGGAATAAAGCGCCCTAGAATTAATGTCATTACGCCGTATTTCTGATAATAGGCTGAAATTTTAGCAACTCTCTCAGGCGGCGCCATGCCTGCAAAAAATTTAATTTTAAATAACTTAGGGCCAACCTTTCGACCAAGCCCATAACAAATTAAATCAGAAAAATAAGCCCCTAAATAAACCCCAAAAAATAATTGCACTAAATATTCGGGATGATTGCTTGCCAAAATAGCGGCAATAAATAGCATCGCATCTTCTGAAATCGGTATATTCAAGCCCGCTAAAAGTAAAGTGCCAAAAATAATAAAATGCGCATATTGAATGTTAGCCTGAATTATTTGAATCAGCTCTTCCATTGGTTTTCTCTGTTAAATTTAGGTATCTGCGGGGGTTGACAGTGTTACAAGGTGTAGTAAGGAATGTGAGGTAAAATATGCAAATATCACATTCTGTGGGAGTGGCTTTAGCCACGATGTCACGACTAAAGTCGCTCCCACAAAACAGTTATAATCCCATGCTATTAGATTGCGCGAAACTTCTCATCATTAAAGGGTACAGGCAGTTTTTTCAGTTCATTCCTACATGCTGTTAGCAGGAATCTATGCTAAACGTAGATTCCCGATAACAGACCTCGGGGATGATGACCTTTTTATCTGTGTTTTCCCGTGAATAATGAGAAGTTACAAAACAAACCTTCAACTTACTGTGTTTAAATGGAAAGCACTAACTAGCAATAGTTCGATAAGCTGAATTGAAATATAATAAGGGCTCACCTTCATTACATTGAGAGCTTTGAATTTCACCAATAATCACCCAATGCGTACCTGCCTTAACTTGCTGCACCACAGTACATTCAAGACTTGCTAAACAGTTTTCAAAAACTGGCTGACCTAACTCCCCTTCATACCAAGCAGTATTAGCAAAGCGCTCTTCCATACTACTGCCACCGGCAAACTGATTAGATACTTGCTCTTGGTCTGTAGTTAAAATATTCACAGCAAATTTTTTGCTTTCTAAAATAGCAGTTCCGGTTTCTGCTGTTTCATTGATACACACTAAAATTTGTGGTGGATCCATTGATACACTGGTAAAGGAGGTTGCTGTCATGCCCTGCTCTCCTTTGGAAGAATTGGCAGTCACCACCGAAATACCACTTGCCCAAAGTTTAAGTGCATCTTTAAACTCTTGATTATTAATCGCCATAGTTCACCTCTTTTTTAAAAATCTGTTACTTATATTAAGTGTAAAATTAACACTTAGCCCCGAATAAACCTATGTTACTGCTTTATTCTTATTGCATAATTTAATCACAAGACAGAGTTAAGGTATAATCATTTCACAAATTGATCGGCGACTATGGTCTTATCAACAAACGAACCGTTCCACTTACAAATAAATATACTCGGAGATGTTTATGTCCATAAAGAAAATGACTGATTTAGATTTAAAGGGTAAACGCATTTTAATTCGTCAGGATCTTAACGTACCTGTTAAAGACGGAAAAGTGACCAGTGATATTCGTATTCGTGCCAGTATTCCTGCCATTGAGTTAGCCTTAAAAGCCAATGCAGCCGTTATGCTAATGTCTCACTTAGGTCGTCCGACAGAAGGCGAGTTTGATATCAATGCTTCATTACAACCTGTTGCGGAACGCTTATCTGAACTTTTAAATAAACCAGTTCGTTTACAAAAAGACTGGATCGATGGCATAGATATTCAGCCGGGCGAAGTGGTTTTATGCGAAAACGTCCGCTTTAATGTTGGCGAAGGTAAAGATAGTGCTGAACTAGGCAAGAAAATGGCCGCTTTATGTGATATTTTCGTGATGGATGCTTTTGGAACTGCGCATAGAGCCCAAGCTTCTACACATAGCGTCATCGAACATGCCAAAGTTGCATGCGCTGGGCCTTTATTATCAACTGAACTGGATGCATTAGGTAAATCATTAAACAACCCTGAAAAGCCAGTTATGGCAATCGTTGGAGGCTCTAAAGTTTCCACTAAATTAACCGTTTTAAAAACACTTTCCGAAAAAGTAGATCAACTTATCGTGGGCGGCGGAATTGCGAACACCTTTATTGCAGCAGCCGGTTATTCAGTAGGAAAATCACTTTATGAAGCGGACTTGATTGACGATACAAAAGCATTAATTGCTGCTGCAAAAGCCAACAATTCAGAAATCCCTATTCCTGTTGATGTTGTCTGCGCCAAAGAATTTTCTGACACTGCAATAGCCACCATTAAGAAAGTAGCTGATATTGCCGACGACGATATGATTCTGGATATTGGCCCTGAAACAGCAAAACAATATGCTGAAAAATTAGCATCTGCAAAAACGATTGTTTGGAATGGCCCTGTTGGTGTTTTTGAAATTGAGCAATTTGCTAATGGCACAAAAGTATTGGCGCACGCCATTGCTGATAGCAGCGCTTTCTCTATTGCTGGCGGCGGGGATACCTTAGCAGCTATTGATAAATATGCGATTAACGATAAGATTTCTTACACTTCGACGGGGGGCGGTGCTTTCTTAGAGTTCTTAGAAGGCAAAGAGTTACCAGCAATTACAGCACTCGAAGCTAAAAGTTAGACATTATATCAGCGGCGTGAAATTAGATAGATTAGCTTTTGAGCTTCGCTACTGAAGCTCTCAACGCGTATTGCTACCCCTATAATTTCCCGCCCATCCATATATTTGTAGCACAAAATGATCATTGTAAAAAATATTGCCTGAAATATTTATAGGCCATAGCACAAATTACACTCCCTAAGAACTAAAAAATATCTTATAATGATTAGTTGAATTTTATTAAATCCATATAAAGGTTTAAAAATGGCAAGAGTTACCGTCGAAGATTGTTTAGATAATGTTGAAAACCGTTTTGAGTTAGTTTTGCTAGCTTCAAAAAGAGCGCGTCAGCTAGAAAAAGGGGCTGAAGAATTTGTTCCGCGCGGCAAAGATAAAGTAACGGTTATCGCACTACGTGAAATTGCTGAAGGGCATGTCACCAATGAAAATATCGACATGTTACATCAAGTTGAAGATCCTTCCGACAATTACTTTTCATCTATCTAATCAATGAACGCTCAGGTCACTACACCTAATCCTGATAGTCCTGAGCACATTCTGCTTGCTCAACTGAGTACTCTACTCAGCGAGTATTTAGATCCTACCCAGCTTGAACAAGTTCATCAAGCCTACCAATTTGGCGAACAACATCACTTAGGTCAATTCCGAAAAAGCGGTGAAGCTTATATCTGTCACCCTCTTGCCGTCGCAATTTCTCTCGCACAAATGCGTATGGATGTGCACGGCATTATGGCGGCTATTCTGCATGACGTCATTGAAGACACCGATGTCAGCAAACAAGATATCATAGAGCTATTTGGCGAAGACGTTGCCGAATTAGTCGATGGCGTCACCAAACTAACCCAATTAAATAGCATCACTAAAGCAGAAGCACAAGCAGAAAACGTGCGTAAAATGTGCTTAGCGATGGCTAAAGATTTACGCGTTATCATGGTCAAACTCGCTGACCGTTTACATAACATGAAGACGCTAGGGGTTATGCGCCCTGATAAAAAATACCGTATTGCCAAAGAGACTTTAGATATTTACACGCCTATTGCTAATCGCTTAGGCATGAACAAAATTCGCCATCAGTTAGAATCGCTCTGCTTTGAAGCGATGTACCCTATGCGTCATCGCATTCTAAAACAAGCGATCAAAAAAGCACGCGGCCATCGCAAAGAAATCATTGAAACGATTAACAATTCAATAAGAAATCGCCTAGATCAAGCCGAGGTTATTTGCGAAGTACAGGGCCGAGAAAAACACCTCTACAGCATTTATAAAAAAATGCAGTTAAAAAAACTTTCTTTCTCAGATATTTTTGATGTCTACGCTTTTAGAATCCATTGCGAAGATATGGATACCTGCTACCGTGTTTTAGGAATTGCACATAACCTATTCAACCCTATTCCTGGAAAATTTAAAGATTATATTGCCATGCCCAAAGCAAATGGCTATCAATCCTTGCATACTGTTTTAATAGGCCCTTATGGCGTGCCGATTGAAATACAAATCCGCACCCATCAAATGCACCGCATGTCAGAATCAGGTATCGCTGCACATTGGCTGTATAAGTCCGAAAACAGTGCAAACTCTAATTCTAAAACACGCGCAGCAGAATGGGTGCATGACTTACTAGAAATTCAAAAAACGGCGGGTAACTCACTCGACTTTATTGATAGCTTAAAAATAGACTTATTTCCACAAGAAATTTTTGTTTTTACCCCGCAAGGTAATATCATCAAATTACCGCGTAACGCCAGCATCGTTGACTTTGCTTATGCTGTACATACCGATATCGGCAACTCCTGCGTTTCCGCACGCATTGATAGACGCTTAGTGCCGCTACAATCCAAATTAGATAATGGCGTAACAGTAGAAGTAATTACAGCATCGTGGGCGCGCCCCAATCCTCTATGGCTTAATTACGTCATAACCACTAAAGCGCGCACCGGCATTCGCTCATACCTCAAGCACTTCAAACAACAAGAAGCGATCAATTTAGGCCGACGGTTATTAGAAAAAGAACTATCCGATATTGGCAAGCACGCAGACGACATCACCGAAGATATGCAAGCCCAACTATTGACTGCACTGAAATACAAGACTATGGATGATTTACTAAGCGACATTGGCTTAGGTAATAAAATGCCATTTTTGGTCGCCAAACAGCTTAATCAAGAAGATATCCACGCCCAAATAAAGCTAAACGATAACGAAAAACGCAAAGAAAGTCCCCTTATTATTAAAGGCACTGAAGGCATGATCGTTACTTTAGCAAAATGTTGCCGCCCTATTCCGGGCGATCCAATCATTGGTTACTTTAACCCCGGAAAAGGCATTGTCGTACATAACCATGAATGCCGCAATACCCCTGATGGCCGCAAAAAAACCACTGATTGGCTAGAGGTTGAATGGTGCCCAGAAGCTTCGGGCGACTATCCAGCCGAAATACGTATTGAACTGGAAAACAGACGCGGCACATTAGCAACTATCGCCTCAACCATTTCACAAATGAACTCTAATATAGAAAACGTCTATATTGCTGACCAAGACGCTCGCGTCTCCGTCGATATTGTTACTTTAACGGTAAAAGATAGAGTGCATTTAGCGACTATCATGCGCCAATTAAAGAAACTACCTATCGTCTTAAAAATCACTCGAACCAAAGCCTAAGGAGTTATTATGGAAAAAGAAATCATTCAAACAGATGCTGCACCACAAGCAATAGGCACTTACTCACAAGCTATTAAAGTTAATAGTACTGTCTATTTATCTGGTCAAATTCCACTAGACCCGGAAACTATGGAAATAGTTGAGGGTGATATTAGCGTACATATCCGACGCGTCTTTGATAACTTACAAGCCGTAGCACAAGCTGCAGGCGGTGAATTACAAGACATCGTTAAACTTAATGTATTTTTAACTGATTTAGGGCACTTCCCTATCGTTAATGAAATTATGGGGCAATACTTCACCCTACCCTACCCTGCACGCGCAGCCGTTGGCGTTGCTGCTTTACCTAAAGGTGTTGGCGTAGAAATGGATGCCATCATGGTTTTAAGAGCACCTGAATACCATTAAATGTTTATGCAGCGGACTAGCATAGTCCGCTGCTAATCCCAATGCTGTTGACTTAAGAATAAGGGATCAAAATTTAATAATATCCGCAAGCACTGCCAGTCCTTTGAGGACTGACAGTGCTACATAACTTAAAGTTTTGGGTTTTATTGAATGTGTATTCCTAAGCGCCCTCTCCAACAAGAGAGAGAGCTTACGTCAACAAGCATTGACTGCTAATCCCCCTCGCATACTTTACCCCTAAAAATATGGACTCACAGGGCATTCTAGATCAGTCAGTCGCATCATTAAAAGGCATCGGCGGCCAGTCCGTAATCCGTTTAGAAAAATTAGAAATACGTCGTATCCGCGATTTAATTTTTCACCTCCCCTTACGCTATGAAGATCGCACACATATTCAAGCGATCAATGCGCTTAGCCCTGGATCCTGCGCATTAATTTGCGCCCGTGTTGTTACTAGCACTATTCTCGACCGCGGTCGACGCTCTTTAGTCTGTCAAATTACAGATGATAGCGGCTACCTGAGCCTGCGATTTTTTCATTTTAGCGCCAGCCAACACAACAACCTAAGCCCAGGAACACTACTTAGCTGTTTCGGTGAAATAAAAGATGGCTACTCAGGCTATGAAATGATTCATCCCGAATACAAAATCATCAGAAGTCCAGAGGATTGCATTACTAATGACACTTTAAGCGCGATCTATCCGCTGACTGAAGGATTGCGTCAATCCAGCATTAGAAAGGCCGTACAACAAGCATTAACTTTATATAACAATAACACCGAAGCATTGCCGGACTTACTACCCAGCACTTTATTAAATCGTTATAACTACCCCAGTCTCGATCAAGCATTAAATAAATTGCATACACCCGCTGCAGGCGTTTCTGTTTATGCACTACAAAACAATCAAAACCCAGCTTTAACGCGGCTTGCATTTGAAGAATTTATCGCTCATCAACTTAGCCAATTACATAAGAAAAAAAGCGAACAGCATTGGCAAGCCCCCTTATTAAAAAGTACACGACAACAGAGCAAACAATTTCTTGCTGGCCTACCATTTCAGCTAACTAAAGCACAACAACGCGTTATTCAAGAAATAAAAGTCGACTGTAGCAAAAACAGTCCGATGCTGCGCCTAGTTCAAGGCGATGTTGGCTCTGGAAAAACCGTAGTTTCTGCTTATGCCGCTTTACTGGCACTCAGTAGCAATTACCAAGTCGCTATTATGGCGCCAACCGAATTATTGGCCGAACAACATTTACGCAATTTTAGCCAATGGTTTAAAGATTTTGACACTCAAATTATCTATTTAACCGGCCAACTTAAAGGTAAAAAACGCGAACATGCTTTAGCTGCTATTAGCGATGGTAGTGCCGGCCTGATTATTGGTACCCATGCTTTATTTCAAGATGCGGTGAATTTCGCCCGCTTAGGACTGATTATTATTGATGAACAACACCGTTTTGGTGTTAATCAACGCATGGCTTTAAGAGACAAAGGGCACAATAATAACAGCAAGCCACACCAATTAATTATGACCGCAACACCCATTCCTAGAACCTTAGCGATGCTTAATTATGCGGATTTGGATATTTCGATTATTGATGAATTACCGCCAGGCAGAATTCCGGTAGTGACACGCGCCATCCCTTCTGAGCGGCGACCAGAAATTATTGCTAAAATCACTAATTGGGTTAAACAAGGGCGGCAAGCCTACTGGGTTTGCACTTTAATCGAAGAGTCTGAAGTATTGCAATGTGAAGCCGCTGAAAATACCGCAACCATGCTTGCTGAAATGCTACCGGATGTGCGCATAGCTTTAGTGCATGGGCGCATGAAAGCCGCTGAAAAAGACCGAGTCATGCAAGCCTTTAAAGCCCATGAATTAGATTTATTAGTTGCCACCACCGTAATTGAAGTCGGTGTTGATGTGCCGAACGCAGGACTCATGATTATTGAAAATCCAGAACGCCTCGGCTTATCTCAACTCCATCAATTACGCGGTCGCGTCGGACGTGGCACTGAAGATAGCTTTTGCATTCTCATGTATCAATCCCCACTATCCAAAACGGCAGGCGAGCGGCTTAATATATTAAGAGAAACCAGCGATGGTTTTATTATTGCCGAAAAAGACTTAGAATTACGCGGTCCAGGCGAAATGATGGGCACTAAGCAAACAGGTCAACTGCAATTTAAAATAGCCAATTTAGAGCGTGATGCGGCTTTATTAGAACACGTTAGTGCAGCGGTCGAAATCATTCAAGAAACTTGCCCAGAAAACATTCAGCCTCTGATTGAGCGCTGGCTCGGTACAACCACCAAATATGCAGAGGTTTAACTCGATTGCGCAATACAAGTAGTTTATACAGCAAAGAACCCACCTGGTTTTGTAATCGCTTAAGAAGTCGTTTAAATATCCCTGATAATGCTGCTTCATGGATTTTTGAAGCCGGCTCGATTACTCAGCGCCTAAGAAACTACTACGGCCCTCGCGTACGCGTACAAATATTGAACAACACTTGGCAACGCTCGTTTATATCAGAAAGCCGGCTACTAAAATTACCTCAAGCAAGATATTCACTGACTCGCGAAGTATTATTATCTATTGATGACACGCCTTTAGTACTTGCGCGCACTATATTGCCTGAGCGCACGATTCAAAGTGCACAACATAATTTATCCCACTTAGGCTCGCGTCCTTTAGGTGAAGTTATTTTCTCTTACCCAAAGCTAGAACGTTTAGCACTAGAAATCAGCCATATTTCTAATCGCGCATGGCGGCCTGAAATACAACAGTTAACTCAAATACAGCAGCCCTTATGGGGGCGCCGAACTATTTATGCTATTCACCATCACCCGATGCTCGTTAGTGAATTCTTTTTACCCGAAGTTTTAAACCATTAAGGAAGCACAGCATGCGCTATTTACACACTATGGTCAGAGTAAAAGACTTAACCGCCTCGCTCTATTTTTATTGCGCTCAACTAGGTTTACAAGAAACACACCGCATAGAAGATGAAGCAGGTCGCTATACTTTAGTTTACTTAAATGCACCAGCAGATGCCGAACAAGTAAAAAACAATCACTCGCCTTTACTAGAATTAACCTATAACTGGGATACTGAAGATTACACCGGCGGTCGCAACTTCGGCCATTTAGCTTTTGAAGTGGATAATATTTATAACTTTTGCCAAAATTTACTGGATAAAGGCATCACGATTAACCGCCCGCCTCGCGATGGTTATATGGCATTTATTCGCTCACCCGATGGAATTTCTATTGAATTACTACAAAAAGGCAATCACCTCCCGCACGCAGAACCTTGGGTATCCATGCAAAGTACTGGGGCTTGGTAGTTCATCTAATTTTTTAAACACACCACAGAGTACACAGAGAAAAACCTTTTGAAGCTTTGCTCTGTGCCCTCTGTGGTTAAAGGCTTTTGTCAGTGCCATTCTTACAAGCAAAAAAAACGCCGAATGCATCATCTGCATTCGGCGTTATAAAATATAAATATGATAACGAGGAGGAATCATAATTTATTGGTACAACAAGGAGAATAAACTACATAGAAACTTTAACTTAAATTAACTTTGCAAACGATTTGTTAAATGCACATTACTGAAAATAGCTGAAACTGCAAAAACAACGGCAGAAACAATAAAAGCACCTGAGATAAAACCAAAAATTCCAGTAACAAATAATAAGCCAACTAAGATATCTTTTTGTAAATCAGTCATTGTGTTTCCCTTAACGGTAAAAAGT
>CBDVDU010000033.1:0-15172 GCA_965372825.1 uncultured Gammaproteobacteria bacterium
TCGTGAAGGTGGTCGTACGGTTGGTGCGGGTGTTGTTGCAAAAATTATTGAGTAATTATTGAAAGTAAGTTATAATTGCTCGTTCTAAAGGTTTATGCGTGTAGGTCAGTGGCTCAATTGGTAGAGTAGCGGTCTCCAAAACCGCTGGTTGTGGGTTCGAGTCCCTCCTGGCCTGCCACTCGCATAACTATCTATTTCAAAGTTTTTTCTCAAATAAAATCCAGTAAATGAATATTCAGGCAAATGAAGCTACATCTAGCGCTGATGTGCTTAAATATTTCTTGTCTCTTGTGCTAATAAGCGCGGGTGTGGTTGCTTTCTATTACTTCTCTGATTACCTGCAGTTATATAGGGTGCTAGGGATGGTAGCGATAATGGCTGTTTCTTTGGCAATTATGATAACTACCTCTCTTGGTCGTAATTCATTGGCATTCTCACGCGAAGCGAAGCAAGAAGTAAGGAAGGTCGTTTGGCCTTCACGATCTGAAACTACTCAAACTACATTAATGGTGTTCGCAATGGTAATCATTGTTGGATTCATTATGTGGATATTAGATACGTTTTTATTTTGGTCGATAACGTCACTGACAAGTTAAAGAGGTTAAAGAATGGCCATTCGTTGGTATGTTGTTCATGCATATTCAAATTATGAAAAGAAAGTAAAGCTGTCACTAGAAGAGAAAATCAAAAGAGAAGGCTTAGAAGAGTTTTTTGGTAAAATTCTAGTTCCCACTGAAGAAGTAGTTGAGATGCGGATGGGGCAGCAAAGGAAAAGTGAAAGAAAGTTTTTCCCTGGTTACGTGTTGGTGCAAATGGAATTGACCGATGAGACATGGCATTTAGTTAAAGATGAGCCTAGAGTTTTAGGTTTTATTGGAGGCACTTCAGAGCGACCAGCTCCGATCTCAAATCTAGAAGCAGAAAGAATTCTAAATAGAGTGGAAGAGGGCGTTAATAAGCCTAGACCTAAAGTTTTATTTGAAGTTGGTGAGGTTGTTCGAGTCAATGATGGGCCATTTAAAGATTTTAATGGCGAAATTGAAGAAATTAACTACGAAAAAAACAAGTTAAAAATTGCAGTTTTAATTTTTGGTAGATCGACTTCAGTAGAGCTTGGGTTTAATGAAGTAGAAAAAGTTTAATAACGCATATTTAAAAATCAAAACGGTCCTCATCATCATGGTGGGGATTTTTTATCTATGGGGAGCTGAAAAGCGCTAGTACCCACACGGAGTATATAATGGCTAAAGAAGTCACGGCATATATCAAACTGCAAGTTAAAGCAGGCGAAGCAAATCCAAGTCCACCAGTAGGCCCAGCATTAGGTCAGCAAGGTGTTAATATTATGGAGTTTTGTAAGGCATTTAATGCGAAAACTTCAGATATAGAAAAGGGTTTGCCTATCCCAGTAGTTATCTCGGTTTATGGGGATAAAAGCTTTACTTTTATTACTAAAACACCTCCAGCTTCAATCTTATTGAAAAAAGCAGCAGGTATTACTAGTGGTAGTGCGGTTCCTAATAAGACAAAAGTAGGAACGGTAACTCTCGCGCAGGTAGAAGAGATTGCGAAAACTAAAATGGAAGATTTGAATGCTACAAATCTTGAAACTGCAGTGAAAATAATTGCTGGTAGCGCCCGTAGTATGGGTCTTGTTGTGGAAGGTTTATAATGGCTAAGTTATCTAAAAAAGCAAAAATTGCTATTGAAAAAGTAGATCCTACTCGTCAATACTCATTTACCGAAGCTGTTGAATTACTAAAAGAGCTTTCTACAGCTAAATTTTCTGAGTCTATCGATCTAAGTGTTAATTTAGGTATTGATGCAAGAAAATCTGACCAAAATGTTAGAGGTGCAACTGTATTGCCTAAAGGTTCGGGTAAGACAGTAAGAGTTGCGGTTTTTACGCAAGGCCCTAACGCTGAAGCAGCAAAAGAAGCGGGTGCAGATATTGTTGGTATGGATGATCTTGCTGATCTAGTTAAAAAAGGTCAAATGGACTTTGATGTTGTTATTGCTTCTCCTGATGCAATGCGCGTTGTTGGTCAATTAGGCCAAATATTAGGGCCAAGAGGTTTAATGCCTAACCCTAAAGTAGGTACTGTAACTCCAGATGTAGCTGGTGCGGTGCGTAATGCAAAATCAGGTCAAGCTCGCTACCGTACGGATAAGGCAGGCATTATTCATTGTTCAGTAGGTAAGATTGGTTTTACTGCGGACGATATCAAAACAAATTTAGAAGCAGTTGTGGCTGACTTAGTAAAAGCTAAGCCAAGTGCCGCTAAAGGTATTTATTTAAAGAAAATCAGCTTATCGACTACGATGGGTCCTGGTGTGACTTTAGATTTAAGTAGTATTGACTGCTAGAGTAAAAATTTTTGGTTACCAGCTTTGTTGGTAGCCATCAAAGACCGTAGGTGCGTAATGCTTAAATAAACGCCTACGTAGATGGGAGCTGTAACTAGGAAACTGGTGAAGAACCCGTTGGGGTGCATCTAATTAAGATGTGTTTTATAAAGCTGATGAAAATCAGTAAGAACGGAGAAAATTGTGGCCTTAGCATTAGATGGCAAAAAAGCTGTCGTAGAGGAAGTTGCTCCATACGCTGCTAAAGCGCATTCTGCTGTTGCAGCTGAATATCGCGGGCTGACTGTAGCTGAATTAACTCAGTTACGGACAGTTGCAAGAGAAACAGGTGTTTATTTGCGTGTAGTCAAAAATACATTGGCGAGACGTGCGGTTGCTGGAACTCAATTTGAATGTATGCAAGAAAAAATGGTTGGTCCATTAATTCTAGCTTTTTCAATGGAAGACCCAGGTTCAGCAGGACGTTTAATCAATGATTTTGCAAAAACAAATAAAAATCTGATTGCAAAAATTGTGTCAATTGATGGCCAAGCATACGATGGTTCAGAATTAGCACGATTAGCCAGTCTACCAACACGTGATCAAGGTATTAGTATGATTATGGCGTTGATGTTAGCTCCTGTAGGAAAACTAGCTCGTACTTTAGTTGCTTTAAAAGAGCAGCGTGAAGTCGGTGCAGAAAGTACAGAAAGTGAAGCAGAAGTAGTGGCAGAAGCGGCAGAATAAGCTTTTATAACCAGTTTATAACTTAATATTTGAGGAATTACGAATGGCTATCTCACAAGAAGATATCTTGGAAGCAGTATCTAATATGACTGTAATGGAAATCGTTGATTTGATTTCTGCAATGGAAGAAAAGTTCGGTGTATCTGCAGCAGCTCTTGCAGCAGGTCCAGCAGCTGGCGGCGATGCTGCAGCTGAAGAAGAAAAAACTGATTTTGATGTTGTTATGACATCATTTGGTGCTAATAAAGTTTCTGTCATTAAAGCAGTTCGTGCAATTACAGGTCTTGGCTTGAAAGAAGCAAAAGGCGCAGTTGAAGGTTGCCCTACTGTAGTAAAAGAAGGTGTAAGCAAAGAAGATGCTGAAGCAGTTAAAGCTCAGTTAGAAGAAGCGGGAGCTTCTGTCGAAATTAAATAATTTTGACGAAATACTCTAAGCAGTAACTGTAATATGGGCTGGTGATTACTTTAGTAGTCACCGGCCTTTTACTGTTTTTAATGACCTGAATTCAACACCTACACTTGAAAAGGATAAGGAAGTAATATGGCTTACTCTTTTACTGAAAAAAAACGCCTCAGAAATAATTTTGGAAAAGCAAACGAGGCATTAGAAGTTCCTTATTTGCTTGAAACGCAAATCAAATCCTATGAAGGCTTTCTACAGACAGGCGTAAAGCCGGCAAAAAGAAAGGATGCTGGTTTACATGCGGCATTTTCCAGTGTGTTTCCGATTGAAAGTCATTCAGGATATGCTGTTTTAGAATATGTTAAATATAGATTAGGCGAGCCTGTATTTGATGTGCGTGAGTGTCAGCAGCGTGGTGCGACGTATGCTGCGCCGCTGCGTGTTGTTGCGCGTTTGGTTATTTATGATAAAGATGCGCCAGGCAGTACGAAGGTTGTTAAAGATATAAGAGAGCAAGAAGTTTACATGGGTGAGCTGCCGTTAATGACGGACAATGGCACCTTTGTAATCAACGGCACAGAGCGAGTTATCGTTTCTCAATTACATCGTAGCCCAGGTGTATTTTTTGATCATGATAAAGGTAAAACGCACTCTTCAGGAAAATTACTGCTTAATGCGCGAGTTATTCCATATCGTGGTTCATGGTTAGACTTTGAGTTTGATCATAAGGATTGTATATTCGTTAGAATCGATCGTCGTCGTAAGATTCCTGCAACAATTTTATTGCGTGCATTGGGTTATGACAATGAAGAAATAATTAAGATGTTCTTCGAGTCTAATACTTATAGTATTGGAGCTGAAGAAATAAAATTACATTTAATCCCTGAAAGATTAAAAGGCGATATAGCTACATTTGACCTTAAGTATGATGGAAAAGTGCTAGTTGAAGAGGGGCGAAGAATTACTGCAAAACATATTAGACATATGGATAAAGCTAATATTGAGCGTTTAGATGTGCCTAGGCATTATCTGGTAGGAAGCGTCCTAGCAAATAATGTTATAGATGAGTCGACTGGCGAGTTAATTGCCAAGGTAAATGACGAAATAACAGAAGAATTACTAGATAAGTTAATTGCTGAAGGCGTTGCTGAAATTAATACGCTTTATGTAAATGATTTAGATCGTGGTGCATACATGTCAGATGCTATGCGATTAGATTCTACAGCCAATCGTTTAGAGGCGTTGATTGAAATCTACCGTATGATGCGTCCTGGCGAGCCACCAACAAAAGACTCAGCAGAGAACTTGTTTAATAACTTGTTTTTTACGGAAGAAAGATATGATTTATCGGCAGTAGGACGAATGAAGTTTAATCGTCGCTTAGGCCGTTCGGGTGATGTCGGTTCTGGTACTTTAAGTAAAGAAGATATTATCGGTGTATTGCATGAATTAATTGCAATTAGAAATGGTAATGGCATTGTTGATGATATCGATCATTTAGGTAACAGAAGAGTAAGATCTGTTGGAGAAATGATTGAAAACCAATTTAGAGTGGGTTTAGTTAGAGTTGAAAGAGCAGTAAGAGAGCGTTTGACTTTAGCTGATTCTGAAGGCTTGATGCCGCAAGAGATTATTAATGCTAAGCCTGTTTCTGCAGCAGTAAAAGAATTTTTTGGCTCTAGCCAGTTGTCGCAGTTTATGGATCAAAATAATCCATTGTCTCAGGTAACTCATAAGCGACGTGTATCGGCACTAGGGCCGGGTGGTTTAGCGAGGGAAAGAGCTGGATTTGAAGTTCGAGATGTGCATACAACTCACTATGGTCGTGTATGTCCGATTGAAACGCCTGAGGGGCCAAATATTGGTTTGATCAACTCTTTGGCTGTTTATGCGCGTACTAATGAATATGGTTTCTTAGAAACGCCTTATCGTAAAGTCGTTGATGGTTTAATTACTGGGCAAGTTGACTATTTGTCAGCGATTGAAGAGGGTACTTTCGTTATTGCTCAGGCCAGTGTTCCAGTAGACGAAAATGGTAGATTAGTTGAGGGCTTGGTATCTTGTCGTTATAAAGATGAGTTTACTTTGTCTGCGTCTGATTCTGTGCAGTATATGGATGTATCGGCAAAACAAATTGTATCTGTAGCGGCTTCGATCGTACCATTTTTAGAGCATGATGATGCGAACAGAGCCTTGATGGGTTCTAACATGCAGCGTCAAGCGGTACCTGTTCTAAAAGCAGAAAAGCCAATTGTCGGAACGGGGATGGAGCGCACTGTTGCTAAAGATTCTGGGGTAACTGTGGTTGCAACGCGTGGCGGACGTATTGAAACTGTCGATGCGAGTCGAATCGTAGTGCGTGTTAATGATGCTGAAACTGAAGCTGGTGAAGCTGGTGTAGATATTTATAATTTAATTAAATATGTGCGTTCTAATCAAAATACTTGTATTAATCAAAAGCCATTAGTTAGGCCGGGTGATGTTGTTGCTGCGGGCGATATTATGGCTGATGGACCTTCTACTGACATGGGAGAATTAGCATTAGGACAAAATATGCTGATCGCCTTTATGCCTTGGAATGGTTACAACTTCGAAGATTCAATCCTTGTTTCAGAGCGTGTCGTAAAAGAAGATCGTTTTACTTCGATTCATATTGAAGAGAAAACGTGTATCGCGCGTGATACGAAGCATAGTCCAGAAGAAATTACTGCGGATATTCCTAATGTAAGTGAAGAAGCTTTATCTAAGTTAGATGAGTCAGGTATTGTTTATGTCGGTGCTGAAGTTAAAGGTGGTGATATTCTTGTAGGTAAAGTTACGCCTAAAGGTGAATCGCAACTTACACCGGAAGAAAAACTACTCAGAGCAATTTTTGGCGAAAAAGCGGCTGATGTTAAAGATACGTCGCTGCGTGTGCCAGGTAGTATTCGTGCTACGGTTATTGATGTGCAAGTTTTTACCCGTGATGGCGTAGAAAAAGATAAACGTGCCTTAGCCAATGAAGCGGCTGCGATCAAAAGTTATAAGAAAGATATAAGTGATCAGTTAGTTATTGTAGAAAAAGATATTTATCAGCGTACCGCTTCATTAATTATCGGTGAAAAAGTGCTGTCAGGGCCTAATAGCCTGAAGTCTGGAACAGTTATAACTCAGGAATATTTGAATACAGTCAAGCATTCTGAATGGGCAAACATCAAAATGGAAGGCGAAGAACTTAATGTGCAGCTTGAAGGGCTAAATGCGCAAATCGTTAAGTTACGTAAAGAGTTTGATGAAAGATTTGAAGTAAAACGTAAAAAAATCACTATGGGCGATGATTTGGCGCCAGGTGTATTGAAAATGGTTAAAGTCTATTTAGCTGTTAAAAAACGTATTCAGCCGGGTGATAAGATGGCCGGACGACATGGAAATAAAGGGGTTATTTCAAGAATTAATCCTATTGAAGATATGCCGTTTACTGCTGATGGGACGCCGATTGATATTGTTTTGAACCCATTAGGTGTGCCTTCGCGAATGAACGTAGGGCAGGTGCTGGAGACTCATTTAGGCTGGGCAGCTAAAGGGCTTGGTATTAAAATTGGTAAGATGCTTGAGGCTCAAGCAGCCGTCAAAGATATAAGAGATTACTTGGATAAAATCTATAACAGTAGTGGTCAAAGTGAAGATTTAGATTCTTTCACGGATGCTGAAATTATTGAGATGGCAAAAAATCTTGTCGCCGGCGTACCAATGGCATCCCCTGTTTTTGACGGTGCAAGTGAAGATGAGATTCGCTATATGCTTAGGCTCGCTGACTTGCCGGAAAGTGGTCAAACAACTTTGTATGATGGCTTAACAGGTGAGGCATTTGAGCGTGATATTACGGTAGGTTATATGCACATGCTGAAATTGAATCATTTAGTTGACGATAAAATGCATGCGCGTTCAACTGGGCCATATAGCTTAGTTACTCAGCAGCCATTAGGTGGTAAAGCGCAGTTTGGTGGTCAGCGTTTTGGTGAAATGGAGGTTTGGGCGCTTGAAGCTTATGGTGCTGCTTATACTTTACAAGAGATGTTAACGGTTAAGTCTGATGATGTGACGGGCCGTACTCGTATGTACAAAAATATTGTAGATGGTAATCATCAAATGGAGGCAGGTATGCCAGAATCATTTAATGTATTGCTGAAGGAAATTCGCTCATTAGCTATTAATATTGAAGTGCAATAGCGCTTTTTTATTAAGTAATTAATAGTTAACGAGTTCTGGTTAGGCCAGGTAACAAACTAAGGGGATAAGCTCTTGAAAGATTTATTAAATTTCTTAAAACGCCAAAATAAATCTGCTGATTTTGATGAAATCAGCATAGGTTTAGCGTCACCAAACCAAATTAGATCGTGGTCTTATGGTGAGGTAAAGAAGCCAGAAACAATCAACTACCGTACTTTTAAGCCTGAGCGTGATGGTTTGTTTTGTGCCAAAATTTTTGGTCCGGTTAGTGACTATGAGTGCTTATGCGGTAAATACAAGCGATTGAAGCATCGCGGTGTAATTTGCGAGAAATGTGGCGTGGAAGTAACCTTGTCTAAGGTGCGTCGTGAGCGCATGGGGCATATTGAGTTAGCTAGTCCTGTTGCACATATTTGGTTTTTGAAGTCGCTTCCTTCGCGTATTGCACTTTTATTAGATATGACATTGCGCGAAATCGAGCGCGTCTTATATTTTGAGTCATTTGTAATTCTTGATGAAGGCATGACGCCTTTGGAAAGAAAGAAACTAATGACTGACGAAGAGTTTCTAGATGCCTTTGAAGAGTATGGTGACGACTTTGTTGCAAAAATGGGTGCGGAAGCTATATATCAGCTATTAAAATCAATAGATATTAAAGCAGAAGTTGATCAGTTAAGAGAAGATATTAATAGCACTAATTCAGAAACTAAGATTAAGAAGTATTCTAAGCGCTTAAAAGTTCTTGAGTCTTTATTGGGGTCTTCTAACCGTCCTGAATGGATGGTAATGAATGTATTGCCTGTATTGCCACCTGAATTAAGACCATTGGTTCCATTGGATGGTGGTCGTTTTGCGACGTCTGATTTAAATGACTTATACAGACGTGTTATTAATAGAAATAATCGACTACATCGTTTATTAGATTTGAGTGCGCCTGACATCATTATTCGTAATGAAAAGAGAATGCTACAAGAGTCTGTTGACGCGTTGTTAGATAACGGTCGACGTGGCCGCGCGATAACGGGTACTAATAGACGTCCGCTGAAATCACTTGCTGATATGATTAAAGGTAAGCAAGGCCGTTTCAGACAGAACTTATTAGGTAAGCGTGTTGATTACTCAGGGCGTTCAGTTATTGTTGTTGGGCCTACTTTAAGGTTACATCAATGCGGTCTGCCTAAGAAAATGGCATTAGAGTTATTTAAGCCTTTTATTTTTAGTAAGTTACAGTTGCGTGGTTTAGCTACGACAATTAAAGCGGCTAAGAAAATGGTAGAAAGTGAGACTGCTGAGGTTTGGGATATTCTTGAGGAAGTTATCCACGAGCATCCAATTATGCTTAATAGAGCGCCAACTCTGCATAGATTGGGTATTCAGGCGTTTGAGCCTATCTTAATTGAAGGTAAGGCGATTAATTTGCATCCATTGGTATGTAGTGCCTTTAATGCTGATTTCGATGGTGATCAGATGGCAGTGCATGTGCCATTATCAATTGAAGCTCAGATTGAATGTCGCACCTTAATGATGGCGACTAATAATATTCTGTCTCCCGCGAATGGTGAGCCAATTATCAATCCATCTCAGGATGTCGTATTGGGCTTGTACTATATTAGCCGTGAAAAATTAAAGGCTAAGGGTGACGGGTCTTATTTTGGTGGTATTAATGAGGTAGTGAAAGCGCTAGATGCTAAGGCTCTCGAGCTGCAATCAAAGATTCTAGTAAGAATTACCGAGCAAGTTAAGAACGAGGCAGGTGAGTTTGAGCCTAAAATTACACGCATTGAAACTACAGTAGGACGAGTTTTAATCTGGGAGGTTGTGCCTGCTGGTATGCCATTTGAAATCGTTAACTGTGATATGACCAAGAAAAATATCTCTCGGTTATTGGATTATAGTTATCGTCATTTGGGTAATAAAAGCACGGTTGTTCTTGCTGACCAGATTATGTATCTTGGTTTTAAATATGCAACACGCTCGGGTATTTCTTTCGGTATTAATGATATGGAAATTCCTAAAGAGAAGGCGCAGATCCTAACGGACGCTGAAAAAGAAGTTATTGAAATTCAAAGTCAATATGCCTCTGGATTGGTAACGGATGGAGAGCGCTACAACAAGGTTGTTGATATTTGGTCACATGCCAATGAGAAAGTTGCTAAGGTGATGATGGATGCCTTGGGAACTGATGAAGTAATTGATGATGATGGTGTTGTTTTAAAGCAAAAATCATTTAACTCGGTATTTATGATGGCTGAGTCTGGTGCTAGGGGTTCCGCAGCTCAGATTCGTCAGCTTGCAGGTATGCGTGGTTTGATGGCAAAGCCGGATGGCTCTATTATTGAGACACCTATTACAGCGAACTTCAGAGAAGGTTTGGATGTATTACAGTACTTTATTTCAACGCACGGTGCGCGTAAAGGTTTGGCTGATACGGCGCTAAAAACTGCGAACTCTGGGTATTTAACTCGCCGTTTAGTTGATGTAGCTCAAGATTTAGTTATTAATGGTGTTGACTGCGGAACTACTAACGGTATGTTGATGGCGCCAATCATCGAAGGTGGTGATGTTGTTGAGCCATTATCAGAGCGAGTATTAGGTCGGGTTATTATTGGTGATGTGTTAAATGCCTCTACGGGTGAGTTAATTGTAGCTGATGGTACTTTACTGGATGAGCACTATGTGTCCGAGTTAGAAAGAAATAGTATTGATGATGTATATGTGCGCTCTATCATAACTTGTGATAATCGCCATGGTGTTTGTGCAAAATGTTATGGGCGTGATTTAGGTCGCGGTCAAATGGTTAATAGCGGTGAGGCTGTTGGTGTTATCGCAGCGCAATCTATTGGTGAGCCGGGTACACAGTTAACGATGCGTACTTTCCATATTGGTGGTGCTGCATCTCGACAAGTTGCGATTAGTAATGTTCAGGTTAAATCTAAAGGTTTAATTAAATTACATAACCTAAAAACTGTAGAGAATCGCGAAGGAAATTTAATTGCGGTTTCGAGGTCAGGTGAAGTAGGGGTTATGGATGAGTATGGTCGTGAGAAAGAGAAGTACAAAATTCCATATGGTGCTGAGTTAACTTGCCACGATGGAAGTGAAGTAAATTCAGGTGATATCGTCGTTAATTGGGATCCTCATGTCCACCCAGTTGTATCTGAAGTCGCTGGTTTCGTGCAGTTAGTTGACTTTGAACCAGGCTTGTCTGTCCAGGAGGTTTCTGATGAGGTCACTGGAGTAAGTTCAATTACCGTATTGGACCCTAAGCAGCGTGTAAGCGCAGGTAAGGACTTGCGTCCATTAGTTAAGTTGGTTACAGAAGATGGCGAAGAAATTATGTTGCCGAATACTGACTTAGTGGCGCAATATGTATTGCCGTCGGGTTCAATTGTTGCGGCAAAAAATGGTGCTGAAATTCAGGTCGGTGATGTATTGGGAAGAATTCCTCAAGCATCAAGTAAGACGCGTGATATTACTGGGGGTTTGCCACGGGTTGCAGATTTATTTGAAGCAAGAAAAACAAAGGATCCTGCAATTCTAGCTGAAGCGACGGGTGCGGTTAGTTTTGGTAAGGAAACAAAAGGTAAGCAGCGAGTAGTTATTACTGACTCTGAAGGTGAGCAGTATGAAACCTTAGTGCCTAAATGGAGACACATCACAGTATTTGAGGGTGAGTTTGTTGATAAGGGTGAAACTATTGCTGAAGGTGAGCTAACGCCGCATGATATTTTGCGCTTGCGTGGTGTAACAGAGTTAACAACGTACTTAGTAAAAGAGATACAGGATGTGTATCGTTTGCAGGGTGTGAAAATTAATGATAAGCACATTGAAGCAATTATTCGTCAAATGTTGCGTAAAGTTGAAATTACTGCGGCAGGAGATAGTAACTATACAAAAGGTGATCAAGTTGAGAAGGCGGCTGTTAAAGTCATAAATGATCATCTGGAAGCGGATGGAAAAATTCCGGCGAGTTATGATCCTATTTTATTGGGTATTACCAAAGCATCTTTAGCAACAGAATCATTTGTATCGGCTGCATCTTTCCAAGAAACAACTAGGGTCTTAACTGATGCGGCTGTTCGAGGATTAAAAGATCCATTATATGGGCTTAAAGAAAACGTAATTGTAGGGCGTTTAATTCCTGCAGGAACAGGCTTGGCATTTCATGAAGCAAGAAGAAAGCGCCAGTTGAAGGAAGAGGTGTCCATGAATGTTTCGGAGGAAGTGAAAACCTCGGATGCGGTTGTAGATGCAGAAGAAGCATTAAAGCAAGCCTTAAATGCGGAATAGTAATATAAATCTTGACTTTACATGTGCAGGGCATATAAAATGTCCTGCTCAATAGAGTTATTGTAAATAATTGTAGTGCGCTTATGTGCGTACTCGGCAGAAATATGCAAGACGGAGTAATTTAACTTATGACAACCATTAACCAGTTGGTTCGTAAGCCGCGCGCTAGAAAGGCAGAAAAAAGCAATGTGCCCGCACTTGAGGCTTGTCCTCAAAGACGTGGAGTTTGTACGCGAGTTTATACAACAACACCAAAAAAACCAAATTCAGCTTTACGTAAAGTAGCTCGTGTAAGACTAACTAGTGGGGCAGAGGTTAGTTGTTATATTGGTGGTGAAGGGCATAATCTGCAAGAGCATAGTGTTGTGCTGATACGCGGTGGAAGGGTAAAAGATTTACCTGGTGTTCGTTATCACGTAGTTCGCGGAAGTTTAGATACTTCAGGTGTGGCTAGTCGTAAATGTGGTCGTTCTAAGTACGGCACAAAAAAACCTAAGAAATAAGTTGGTGAATTAAATGTCAAGAAGAAGAGCGGCGATAAAACGTAGCGTTTTACAAGATCCAAGATATGGAAGTACTACCTTAACTAAGTTTATGAACATGGTTATGGTTGATGGTAAGAAGTCTGTTGCTGAAAAGATTGTATACGGTGCACTTGAAGCAATCGAAAGTAAAGGCCATGCTGAGCCACTGGAAGTTTTCACTAAAGCTTTAGAAAACATTCAGCCACGTGTTGAGGTTAAATCAAGACGTGTAGGTGGGGCAACTTATCAGGTGCCTGTTGAAGTTAGGCCAACTCGTCGTGTAGCGTTAGCTATGCGTTGGTTGATTGATGCTTCACGTAAGAGAAATGAAAAAAACATGCCATTAAAATTAGCTGGCGAAATGATGGATGCTGTTGAAGGTCGTGGTTCTGCTTCTAAAAAGCGTGAAGATACGCATAGAATGGCTGAAGCGAATAAAGCATTCTCTCATTATCGTTGGTAAGATAGGATCTCAGGGTGGCACGTATAACACCGATTGAAAGATATCGGAATATAGGGATTATGGCTCATATAGATGCGGGTAAAACCACAACGACAGAGCGAATTTTATATTATACAGGTGTGTCACATAAGATTGGCGAGGTTCATGATGGTTCAGCTGTTATGGACTGGATGGAGCAAGAGCAAGAGCGCGGCATTACAATTACATCAGCTGCAACAACTTGTTTTTGGTCTGGCATGGAAGGTCAGTTTGACAAGCATCGCATTAATATTATAGATACTCCTGGGCATGTTGACTTCACGATTGAGGTTGAGCGTTCACTGAGAGTTTTAGATGGTGCATGCGCGGTATTTTGTGCGGTAGGTGGTGTTGAGCCGCAATCAGAAACTGTTTGGCGGCAGGCGAATAAATACGCTGTGCCAAGAATTGTTTTTGTGAATAAAATGGATCGTACAGGGGCTGATTACTTTAGGGTAGTTGCTCAGATTACATCAAGATTGGCGGGGAATCCTGTTGTAATGCAAATTCCAGTTGGCTCTGAGGATGAGTTTTCTGGGGTTGTAGATTTATTAAGAATGAAGGCTATATATTGGGAAACTGCTGATATGGGTATGGCTTTTAGAGTGGAAGAAATCCCCGAAAATTTGCAAGAAGCGGCAATGGAGTGGCGTGAAAAATTAGTTGAGGCTGCGGCTGAGGCTAATGACGATTTGATGGAGAAATATCTCGATTCAAGCGAGCTTAGTATTGTAGATATTAAAGCTGGGTTGAGGTTGAGGACATTAGCAAATGAAATAACACCTGTTTATTGTGGTTCTGCCTTTAAAAATAAAGGTGTGCAGAGCGTCCTTGATGGTGTAATTGACTTTTTGCCTTCGCCCGTAGAAGTTAAGCCTATAATTGGTCATGACCAGTCAGGTGAGGAGTTGGTTAGAGAGGCTAGTGATGAGGAGCCTTTTTCTGCCTTGGCATTTAAAGTTGCGACTGATCCATTTGTAGGAGTGTTGACATTTTTCAGAGTCTATTCCGGTGTTTTGAAGTCTGGTGCTGTTGTTTATAATGTTCTTAAAGGTAAGCGTGAGCGAGTAGGGCGTTTATTGCAAATGCATGCAAATAGTCGCGAGGAGATTGCTGAGGTTAGGGCTGGAGATATTGCTGCAGCAGTTGGCTTTAAAGATGTGACAACTGGTGAGACTTTGTGTGATGAAAGTGCAAAAATAATTTTGGAGAAAATGGATTTTCCGGAGCCGGTAATTTCGATTGCGGTTGAGCCTAGGACAAAGGCAGATCAAGATAAATTAGGTGATGCATTAAATAGGCTGGCTAAGGAAGACCCGTCGTTTCGTGTCGCCTCAGATGAAGAGTCTGGACAAGTGATAATTTCAGGGATGGGTGAGTTACACCTAGAAATTATTGTGGATCGCATGAAAAGGGAATTTGGTGTAAGAGTGAACGTAGGTTCGCCTCAGGTTTCCTATCGTGAGAGTATAAAAGGCTCGATTGAGCAGGAAGGTAAGTTTATCCGTCAGTCGGGTGGTAAAGGGCAGTACGGGCATGTGGTGCTTAAGCTGGAGCCGATGGACTTAGGTTCTGGTTATTCTTTTGTAAATAAGATTGTAGGTGGATCTGTTCCAAAAGAATATATACCCGCTATAGATAGAGGAATACAAGAGCAAATGAAGAATGGTGTTCTCGGCGGGTATCCTGTCGTGGATGTTATGGTTACATTGCTAGATGGTTCTTATCATGATGTAGACTCTAATGAAATGGCATTTTCGATTGCTGGGTCTATGGCTTTTCGTGATGGCACAAAGCAGGCTAAACCAGTATTGCTTGAGCCTGTAATGAAAGTGGAAATCATGACTCCTGAAGATTATATGGGAGATGTAGTGGGGGATGTAAGTCGGCGTAGAGGTATTGTATTAGGGATGGATGATACGCCAACAGGTAAGACAATTAACTGCGAAGTGCCGTTAGCTGAAATGTTTGGTTATGCAACTGACTTACGTTCAGCGACTCAAGGGCGTGCTACTTACAGTATGCAATTTGAAAAATATAATGAGACACCTGCAAATGTTGCAAGTGCAATTATTGATAAAACTTCATAAGAATTGATATTAAAAAAGGTATTGGCTAATGGCTAAAGAAAAATTTGAACGTAATAAACCACATGTTAACGTAGGGACAATC
>CBDVDU010000034.1:0-15141 GCA_965372825.1 uncultured Gammaproteobacteria bacterium
AAAGCACTGCCAGTCCTTCAAGGACTGGCAGTGCTTCATAACCTAAAGTTTCGGGGTTTATTTAATGTGAATTCCTAAGATCATCCTACTCATTTATTCTTAGGCGTAAATAATCAAGCTGAAATACTGTGTCAGGATGAATTAAATACACTGCAACAAAATTTGCCACACTTAACCTGTGTTTGGAAACTTGAGGGTAATTGGAGCTCACATCCTCTATATCCTGTATTTCACAAATGCGGGAATCAACCTAAGACGGGACGTTAATCATATTTGTAGGGCAGACTTCAGCCCGCTTTTTTAGCAATGGCGGACTGAAGTCCGCCCTACCGTTTTTAGTTAAGTGGAACCCCACAAATAAACCTCACTGCATTTATTCAATATGCTAAGCTTAAACCTTAGTGCTAAAGCACCACTGAATCAAGCCAACTTCCTCTATCTAGTCTCAATCCTTAGCTTTTACTTCGACATACAATATGGAACCTTACTTAACTGAAATAACTCAGCTGTCAGCGGTCTTTTGGGTATTTATTACGCCTAACATCTCCCCTATGGATGACCCCGAAGTATTAATTAGATCTGTGGTTCAAGTATTCTTATTAATCGGCTCGGCATTATTTTCCAGCTCGGAAACAGCGCTATTCTCTTTATCTCGAATTGATTTACAAAACCTACTCAAACAAAACCACCCTTTAGCAGCCACTATTCATGAGCTGCTGGAACAGCCTAGACGCCTGATTATTTCTATTTTATGCGGCAATGAACTCATTAATATCGCCGCAGCTGCTAATATGACCATTATATTAGTCAAGCTTTATGGCCAAGAAGATGCTGGCTGGATTACTTTATTGGTTATGGTGCCACTACTGCTCGTTTTTGGAGAAGTTACACCCAAAACTATCGCGGTATCTAATCCTGTTGTCGTTAGTACACGTATTATTGTGCCCGTCATGCGCGTATGGGTGAAATTCGTCGCGCCATTACGCTGGATAGTCTGGAAAATTTCCGACCGAGTAACCACTTTTTTAGTCGGCAAAGAAAAATCACCCGACAATATTTTACATGTGGATGAATTTAGAACGTTAGTGGACGATGTCGTCAAAAATGGCGAGCTAGGCAGCTCAGAAAAATTAATGATTTTTAATTTGCTAGAAGCTGGCGCGACTGAGGTTATAGAAATTATGATTCCACATGCGCAAACCCCCTTTATCAATATCACATGGAATAGACAGCAATTAAAGCAGTTTATTTGCCAACATAAAATGCATCGTTTCCCCGTGTACGAAGAAGACCGAGATAACTTTATTGGTTTTATTCATGCAGCCGACCTAGCAGGCATTTTTTTAGACCCTACACAACAAGAAAGCGATTTCAACATCAAAAACCTACTGCATGACCCTATCGTTATCCCGCCCACTAAAAAAGTTAACGAAATGTTCGACTTTTTTAAAATTAATGAAATTAAATCCGCTATCGTTTTAAATGAATTCGGTGGTGTCGAAGGCTTAGTCACCTTAGAACAAGTACTGCAATTCGTATTCGGTGAAATCTGCCCTCAAGATACATTCCCCGGCGTTGATCATGACCCCTTGACCAATATTTATGAGGTACCAGGAGATATGAAATTAATCCACATAGAGGATTTAACTCACTTTGTGATTAAAGATAACCGCATGACCACTATCGCTGGTGTTGTGTTCCGAAAATTAGATCGATTACCCAAGGCAGGCGATCAAGTACAAATGGAAGATTTACTTATGACAGTTTTAGAAATGGACGGTCATAGAATATCGCGCGTACAGCTGGCCAAAGGGGTGAAAAAGAAAGAAATTATTATAGAAGATGAAGTTAACCTTGAGGGGGAGCAAGCATGAATCTCATTGAAACATTAGTATTAATGCTGATTTTATTACTGATAAAAGGCTTCTTCTCCGGCTCGGAAATTGCCTTAGTGAGTTCTGACAAAATAAAAATGCGTCATAAAGCACGTATGGGTCATAAAGGCGCACAAATCGTTTTAGACTTATTTAAAACGCCAGATATTTTATTGGGTACAACCTTAGTAGGCACTAATATCGCGACAGTCGCACTGACTACGCTAGGAACTTTATTAATGGTCAAATACTTTGGTGATAATGGCGACATATACGCACTATTAATCTATTCACCGATTTTTCTTATTTTTGGAGAAATCGTCCCTAAAAGTATTTATCAGCAAAATGCTAACACCATCGCACCCGTTATTGTCCGCGTATTACAGCTTTTTTCTTTGCTGTTTTATCCGATTATTTTTATTTTTTCGCGCATTGCGCGTACTGTCGCCCGAATGGTTGGTGTAGGCAAACCTAATTCCAGCCTTTTTATCACGCGCGAACAAATGCGTTCTATTGTAGAAATGGCCGAAATGGGCAGCCATTTAGATGCTTTTGATCGCAATCGCATTAAACGTGCGATCAATTTTTCCGACACCATCGTCGGACAAGTGATGACCCCCGTGCCTGATATGCTTGCATTAGAACAAAGTAGCTCCTTAGAGAATGCAGTCAGACTTGCGCAAAGCATGCACTTCCATGATATTCCCGTGTATCAAGGCAATATCAGTAATATTGTCGGCATGTTATCGATAGAACCTTGGGAAGTATTAGAACTAGATTTAGAACAACAAACTTTACTAGACATCATTAAACCTGCTTTGTACGTCACAGAAAATCAATACCTAGAAGAACTATTTCATTTATTTGATCAGCAAAACTGCAAGACAGCTATTGCCGTTGATGAATTCGGTTCCACAACCGGCATCATAGATAAGCAAGATTTATATGAAGAAGTGGTCGGCGACCTTGAAAGCAGCCCTGAAGAAAGCTCGCGCCGCCGTTATAATCAAAAAATGTTATTTCAAGAGTTAGGTCAAGATAGTTATATGATCGATGCCAAGTTACCAATAGCCGAAGTCAATGATATTTTAGGCATCAATATCAATGCCACTGAATTTTATTCCTTAGGTGGCTTTATGCTCTCGCATTTGCATCACTTGCCCAAAACAGGAGAAAGCATTGCTGAATGTGGCTACAGCTTTATCATTCACTCTATGACCGCAAGAGCGATTAAAACGATTAAGGTTGAAAAGATTGGCTAGCCAATAAAAAGTGCAAGGGAATCAACCTGAAACCCTTGCATATGATGCACATACGCAGCGCGTGCACCCCTTGAGCGGTTACGAATTAATAAGCCTTTTACACTTTATTCAATTCTAAAACCTACTTTAAGAGTTACCTGCCAGTGCTCTACTTTTCCATCGTCAATATGACCACGGGTTTCAATCACTTCAAACCAACGCATGTTCTTAATTGTTTCTGAGGCTTTAGCAACCGCATTTTCAATAGCATCTTGAATACTGACACAAGAAGAGCCAGTTAGTTCAATTTTTTTATACACATGATCAGACATAGATAATTCCTTCTTATAAGTAAAAAAATTATTTTTTCAGTGCTATGGTCTCAGTACGGCCAACCGTTTCAAGCGTTATTTTACCTTCCTGAGCCAACCAACCAATACTGCGCTGAATGATTTTTTCTTCTTCTGTTAGCGCCTTAACTAATACTGAGACTGAGGTAGCACCATTTTCAGTCAAGTAATGCCAGATACTGCCTGAAGTCAAACCTACACGCTCAGTCATCGTTAAGCTAGGTGCTTCAGTCGCAACTGCTTTTGGTGCGGCAGCTTTAACTTTAGCAGGCGCTTTCTTAGCGGGAACTGGCTTAGGAGCGGCCACTTTAGCGGCAGCAGTAATAGTGGCAACAGGTGTTTTTTCTTTCACTGTAGCTACCGGCTTTGCGGCAGTGATTATTGGCTTTTTCATAATTATGATAGATGATTATAGGAACGAGAAATAAGTAGAAAAGATTGAAAGTTAAAGATACTCTATTTGTTTTAGAAAATCCACTCTCCGACAGAATACAAGACTCGCATATCATTTACCTCTCATTCCGAATGAGTAGTAAAATCCTTACTTCCTGTATGCATCATTTAACTTTCATTTTAGTATCGGAACTTCAGCTGTATTTAATTTATATTCTGCATCGAGGAATTCTTTGGAATTTTTCAATGCTCGTTCTTTTTTTAAAGCTTCATCCTTTACAATAGCTTCTTTCAACATCTCACGATATGAGCGATTGACCTTTTTTGCAAAATCAGTATTTTGTTTATCTAAAGTTTCAGAAAGTGTTGGTGGTGGCTCCAGCTTATACCGACTATCTATTTCATCAGCTAACTTTTTTAGGCTTTGACTGATTCTTAAGAGCTGCTCTGACGAATGGTATTTATTAACATCAAGCGCAAAGCTCTTGGCAATTTCTTCTCCCAAATTAAACCCATAGACAACCTCTTCACCGCCTTTTTGTTGAAAGTCATATTCAATATAAATATCCAAAGGATCTTTGACTTTTTTATCAAAAATAATACTCGCACTTTCCATGGTGTAAGTTAATGCATCTACAAATTGCAGTCTCACTTGCTCTAGCTCATTAGAAATAAAATCTGCGCTTAATTTTTTTATTATGTATTTCATAGTCCCACCATCCAATAAATTAATATTGTTATAGCCAAGTAAGATAGACTTAGGCTTTCTTTGAAGCTAACAAAACACCCATATTAAGACAAAAATAGATGTTCACTTGAGAGATTATACTCACCCAACCGCCTCCTTATAAATACTTATTTCTTAGAAAGATTAACAGGCATAAAAAAAGCCCAATACCTTAATAGATATGGGCTTCATATACTTCTGAGAACTTACACGATCATTTATTTTCTGCAATAGCTTGACTTGAATATCAACCCCAAAAATCACACAATTTATGTTTTCTACCGCTATAAATCCTTTAAAAATGGTGCGAATGGGGGGATTTGAACCCCCACACCATTGCTGGCACCAGCCCCTCAAGCTGACGTGTCTACCGTTCCACCACATTCGCATTTTTTAAAATTAACAAGACTTATCCATATAGCCTCTCTACCAATGCAACTACATTGACTATTTTTTACTCAGGTACAATAGACTCATCGACAATAACAGGCAAGTCATCCCCTGTAATAACAGGTTCATTAACCACTTGCTCACTTTCAATCATTGGCACTTCTGCTGCCATTTGATCGATAACAGGCGTATCCATAATATCTGCATCATTGCCTACATTGCCACTTAAAACAGCTAAAGCTAAGCTAGTTGAGAAAAAAACAGCCGCTAAAACCCCTGTTGTTCTTGATAAGAAAGAAGCGGATCCTTGCGCACCAAAAACTGTACCCGATGAACCGCTGCCAAATGCTGCCCCTGCATCTGCACCTTTTCCATGCTGTATTAATACTAGCCCAATAACTGCTAAACCTACTACCATATGACCGATTATAATAATTTGATACATTTTAATTTTGAAATGAAGAGTAAATCTTTAAAAAAGAGTCCGCATTTAACGAAGCTCCACCAACCAATACGCCATCAATATCGGGCATAGCTAATAAATCTTTTGCGTTTTCCGGCTTTACGCTACCGCCATATAAAATCTGAATCTTTTCCGCAATTTCAGGACTTTTACTGTCAATCAAGCGACGTATAAACTCCAATACTTCCTGGGCTTGTTCACCTGTTGCCGTTCTACCTGTTCCTATCGCCCATAAAGGCTCATAGGAAATCACCGCATGATGAAAACTTTCAATACCTGCGATATCAATAACGTCTTCAATCTGCTTAGCAACAACCTCAAAAGTAGTGCCCTGCTTTCTTTGCGCTAAAGAGTCTCCAGTACTTAAAATAGGCACAATGCCTGAGGCAATCGCTTGCCTATATCTTTTCGCAACAACGACATTATCATCAGCATAGTATTTTCTGTGTTCCGAATGCCCTACGATGGCATATTTACAATTGAACTCGCGTAGCATGGAACCTGAAATCTCGCCAGTATAAGCCCCTTCAGCATGTGCTGCAATATTTTGCGAACCACATATTAAGCGCGTATCAGCGATACGTGCACTGACTTCTGGAATATATAGATACGGCGGACAAACAACCAAATCAGCATTCACAGCCGGCATAGCGGCAACAATTTCATCAACGAGCGCAATGGCACTGTGCCAATTAATATTCATCTTCCAGTTACCGATGACTAATCCTCGACGCATCACAATCCCCAGAATTTAAACGACATATAATAAGCGATTATACCCCTTAATTTCAAGCAGTGATTGCATTCTTAACCACATCAGCTAATTCATTGGCATGCTTTCTTACTACATCTGCATTAACCCCTTCAATCATCACTCGAATCAAAGGCTCCGTTCCTGAAGCTCGCAGTAGAACTCGACCGCTATCACCCAATTCTTTTTCAACAGCTTGTACTGCCTTTTGAATCGTTTCATTGCTGTTAGGATCAACCTTTTTGGCTACTTTTACATTCACTAAAACCTGAGGATACTTACTCATTTCAGATTTTAATTCGTATAAACTTTTACCCGTTCTATGTACTTCCGCTAGTACCTGCAATGCAGCAACCACACCGTCACCCGTCGTGGTTCTATCCAAACAAATGATATGTCCCGAACCTTCCCCACCCAAGATACTACCGTGCTGCTTCATTAACTCCATCACATAGCGATCACCTACATTAGCGCGCAATAAATCAACTTTGAGTTTCTTTAACGCATGCTCCATACCTAAATTACTCATTAAGGTACCGACAATAGGTCCTTGTAATTTACCGGCGGCTTTACGTGCTTTAGCGATAATAAAAATTAACTCATCGCCATCAACGACTTCGCCTTTATGATCTACCATGATCAAACGATCACCATCACCATCTAGAGCAATCCCTAAATCAGCGCGATAATCAATCACCGCATTTTTCAATAAATTCGGTTTAGTTGCGCCACATTTTTCGTTAATATTTAAGCCGTCCGGCTCAGCTGCGATTTCAATAACTTCTGCACCAACCTCTCTAAAAACATGCGGTGCGATATGGTAAGTGGCCCCATTAGCACAATCAACAACAATTCTTAGCCCGCTAAAATCAATACTCGCTGGAATACTTGCTTTACAAAATTCGATATAGCGCCCAGCAGCATCACTAATTCGCTTCGCCTTACCAAGCTTCGCTGATTCAACTGTGGTCATTGGCTGATCAAGATAATATTCAATTTTATGCTCTAACTCATCAGGTAATTTTGTGCCTTCAGTAGAGAAAAACTTAATACCGTTATCATAATAAGGGTTATGTGACGCACTAATAACAATCCCAGCCTGAGCCCGTAAAGTACGCGTCAAGTATGCAATTCCTGGCGTAGGCATAGGCCCTAATAGCCGTGTATTCACACCTGCAGCAGCAAGACCGGCCTCTAAAGCCGATTCAAACATATAGCCGGAAATACGCGTATCTTTACCTACTAAAACAAAACCTTGGCCTTCACGAGCAAATACTCGCCCTGCCGCCCAACCAAGCTTAAGAAAAAAATCGGGAGTAATTGGATATTCGCCCACAGTGCCACGTATACCATCTGTTCCAAAATATTTCTTTGTCATTGCCTTATTTCCTCGTCATCTCACAAAAAAGGGAGAATTATCTAAATTCTCCCTCCCAATAAACTACTTTCGTTTTACTTTAATTTTGCTCGGCGGCATCACCAATAGATTTATCACCATCATCAGACTTATTAACAGTCGGTTCAACCTTAACACCTCTATTCGGTGGAGTTGAATCATCCCAGCCTTCTGGATCCCTTACCGGCTTACGCGCCATTAGATCATTAATTTGATCCTTATCAATAGTCTCATACTTCATTAAAGCATCGGCCATCGTATGCAGAATATCTTCATTATCTTTTAAGATTTGCTCTGCGCGTGCATAATTTTTATCAATAATAGAACGAATTTCTTCATCAATAGTATGTGAAGTTTCATCAGCAACACTCTTATGCTGCGTTACGGAGCGCCCTAAAAAGACCTCGCCTTCTTCTTCACTATAAGCTAATGGCCCTAAACGCTGCGAAAAACCCCATTTAGTCACCATATTTCTAGCTAGTTCAGTAGCACGTTCAATATCATTAGAGGCTCCTGTAGAAACTTGTTCCCAGCCAAAAATCTGTGCCTCTGCAATACGACCGCCATATAAGCTAGAAATCATACTGTCTAATTTACATTTACTTGCACTGTACTGATCTTTTTCGGGTAAGAACATAGTCACACCTAAAGCACGGCCGCGCGGCATAATGCTCACTTTATAAACAGGATCATGCTCAGGCACAACTTTACCAACAATGGCATGGCCTGCTTCATGATAAGCCGTCATTCTTTTTTCTTTGTCATCCATAACCATCGAATGCCTTTCTGCACCCATGATCAATTTATCTTTAGCCTTCTCAAGGTCAAACATACTCACTAAACGCTTATTCATGCGTGCTGCATATAAAGCCGCTTCATTCACTAAGTTTGCTAAATCAGCGCCTGAAAAACCTGGCGTACCTTGAGCAATATATTTCACTTCGACGTCATCAGCCGCAGGAACTTTACCCATATGTACATTTAAAATGTGCTCACGCCCTTTAATATCAGGCAAGCCAACCGTTACTTGTCGATCAAAACGACCTGGACGCAATAAAGCCGCATCCAAAACATCAGGTCGGTTAGTTGCTGCAATAACAATTACGCCCTCTGTTCCTTCAAAACCATCCATTTCAACTAATAGCTGATTTAAAGTTTGCTCACGCTCATCATTACCACCACCTAATCCAGCTCCGCGCTGACGACCTACCGCATCAATCTCATCAATAAAGATAATGCATGGCGCATGACGTTTTGCTTGCTCAAACATATCACGCACACGAGAAGCTCCGACACCAACAAACATTTCCACAAAATCAGAACCTGAAATGGTGAAAAAAGGCACTTTAGCTTCGCCTGCAATCGCTCTGGCTATCAACGTTTTTCCCGTTCCTGGCGGGCCAATCAACAGCGCACCACGAGGAATTTTGCCGCCTAGCTTTTGATATTTTGACGGATCTCTTAAAAAATCCACCATTTCTTCAACTTCTTCTTTCGCTTCATCACAACCTGCCACATCAGCAAAAGTCACTTTGATTTGATCCTCTTCAAGCAGCCGCGCTTTACTTTTACCAAAGCTCATTGGCCCGCCTTTACCGCCTCCACCACCTTGCATCTGGCGCATAAAGAAAATCCAAACACCAATCAGCAATACCATCGGAAACCATGAGATGAAAATCTGCATCAGCATAGATTCATTTTCCGCTGGACGCGCTTTAATTTGCACGCCATTTGCCAGTAAATCATCGACTAAATGTGGATCATTTGGAGCATGAGACGTAAATTGATTACCACCTTGCAGCTGACCTTTAATTCCATTTTGATCATCTAAAATAACTTCTTGTACCTGCCCTGCTTTTACCGCATCAATAAATTGCGAATAGGAAAGTGTCGAATTCTGCTGAGTTCCTCGCGTACCAAAATTATTAAATACAGACATCAAAACAACGGCAATGACAACCCATAAAATTACATTTTTAACCATATCGTTCAATTTGTACGCCCTAGCCCTGAAAGGCCTTTAATCTAAAAAAACATAGCGATTGTATCAGCATTAATAACCTCTGACTTATCACTAACTTCATTTAACTCAATCTTACAATCCATACGTCATCTATCTACAATAAGGGCGGTGCCTTATTTTTTAAAGCCCTTACCTAAAATATACACTTCATTACTGCGCGCCCTAGATGCTTTTGGCTTTCTAATCAAAACCTTATCAAATGAGGCATCCACTTGTTTTTTATATTCCTCAAAACCCACACCTTGAAAGACTTTCACTAGAAACGAGCCACCTTCAACTAGTATCGCCTGTGCAGTTTCCAATGCCAGTTCACATAAATACATAGAGCTGGGCTGATCCATCGCTTTATTACCACTGATATTCGGAGCCATATCTGATAGCACAACATCTATAGGCGCTCCATCTAAAACGCTAGTCAACTGTTCATAAACTTCATTTTCACGAAAATCACCACAAATAAAATCGACACCTTCGATAGGTTCAATATCCAAAATATCCAAAGCAATGACTTTTTGTTTTTTACCCACTATTTTACGCGCATATTCTGACCAACCACCAGGAGCAGCACCCAAATCAACAACATTCATCTGCGGCTGAATAAGCTTATCTTTTTCTAAAATTTCGACCAACTTAAAAGTGGCTCTAGAACGATAACCCAACGCTTTCGCTTTTTTCACGTACTCATCATTGACATGCTCTTGCATCCACTGATTACTGCTTTTACTTCGTGCCATATCTATTTAGTGTAAAATTGTCTTATTTTATTATATTGAAGGAAATACAGAGTGAATTCTGAAGAATTAAAACTAATGATAGGCAAAGCGCACGCCTTACAGCCCGTTATTATGATTGGCCAAGCGGGCTTAACCGACCCCGTGCTAAATGAAATTGACTTGGCACTTAAGACTCATGAGTTAATTAAAATAAAAGTCCGCGCAGAAAGAGATGAGCGTAAACTTATTCAAGAAGCCATAATCACCGCAACTAATGCAAAACTGATTCAAAGTATAGGTCAGGTTGTGGTTATTTACCGAAAAAAACCGCCTGTAGAGCCTAAAAAACAGAAACAAGGCAGTAGACGTAGAGATTATTAAGGTCGCACTGCAAAAAAATCTTTAAGGTTAAACTTTTATTGTAACCTCCCTGCAAAGCCATAACCATTGTCGATGTAAAACTTCACAACGACAATGGCATCGCTCTATTAAATATATTTAATAGATAGAATCTCATAGTCAATATCGCCGCTCGGTGTTTTAACCGTAACAACATCTTCAAGCTCTTTACCAATGAGAGCTCTAGCAATAGGCGAGCCTACCGAAATACGCCCTTCTTTAATATCCGCTTCATCTTGACCAACAATTTGGTAGGTTACTTTTTTCTCTGTTTCTAAATCTTCGATTTCAACCGTTGCACCAAAAATCACCTTACCTTTTGCATCAACCGTTGTGACATCAATAACTTGCGCATTAGCCAACTTACTTTCAATCTCATTTATACGCCCTTCAGCAAAACTTTGTTGCTCACGCGCTGCATGATACTCCGCATTTTCCTTTAAATCACCATGCTCTCTTGCTGTCGCAATCGCCTCAACAATTCGCGGCCGAGTAACCGTTTTTAATTCCTCTAATTCAGATTTTAATTTTTCTGCGCCAACAACAGTAAGAGGTACTTTATCCATTTAAAACTCCAACAAACTTAATAATCAATATTCATTTAAAAAAGAAAGGCTGACAAATGCCAGCCTTCCCATAAATTAAAATTCAAATTGAATTTTAATTTAAAGTACGATGCAGATCCTGCAGACAATTAACATCTCCCGCATCTAACTCACCTAATGCATAACAAGCCGCTTTAGCTCCGGCCATGGTCGTGTAATAAGTAACCCGATGCTGCAAAGCCTCTCTACGCATAGTAAAGGAATCAGAAATCGCTTTAATACCCTCAGTGGTATTAATAATCAACTGAATCTGATCGTTTTTAATCATATCTACGGTGTTAGGTCGCCCTTCATTAACCTTGCAAACCACTTCGCATTCTATGCCTGCCGCCTGAATAACCTTAGCCGTTCCGCGCGTAGCAACAATCTGATAATTCTTCGAAATTAACATTTTAGCTATTTCAACAACTTTAGGCTTATCGGCTTCGCGAATACTGATTAACACTTTACCACTATGACTTAAATCTACACCAGAAGCACGCTGTGATTTAGCAAAAGCCTCACCAAAGGTCTTACCCACACCCATTACTTCGCCCGTTGATTTCATTTCCGGCCCCAATAAAGGATCTACGCCTGGAAATTTAACAAATGGGAATACCGCTTCTTTTACCGAAAAATAACTGGGTATACGCTCTTCTGTAACACCTTGCTCTTTTAATGAAATGCCAGCCATACAAAGTGCTGCAATTTTAGCCAAAGGATAACCCGTTGCTTTAGAGACAAAAGGCGCAGTACGCGAAGCACGCGGGTTTACTTCTAATACATAGATAGTTTCACCTTGAATCGCAAACTGGGTATTCATCAAGCCTCTTACACCCAGAGCTTCAGCCATTTGCTTTACTTGCACGCGTAATTGATCCTGTAAGTGCACAGGTAAATCGTACGGAGGCAAAGAGCACGCCGAGTCGCCAGAATGAACTCCCGCTTGCTCAACATGCTGCATTAAGCCACCGATTAATAAGGTTTCACCATCATAAATTGCATCTACATCCATTTCAATCGCATCATCTAAAAAGCGATCTAATAGCACAGGTGAGTCATTAGAAACACTAATGGCTTCTTTCATATAGCGCTGCAAGGATTCGTCGTTATAAACGATTTCCATACCGCGACCGCCTAGAACATACGATGGGCGCACGACTAAAGGATAACCTAATTCTTTTGCAACATTAACTGCTTGTTCTGTGGAAGAAGCAGTGCCATTTGGCGGCTGTTTTAATTTTAATTTCTCAATTAACTGCTGAAAACGCTCTCTATCTTCTGCCAAATCAATAGCATCCGGAGAAGTACCAATAATCGGCGCACCTGCTGCTTCTAAATCACGCGCTAATTTAAGCGGCGTTTGTCCACCATATTGCACAATCACGCCCTTAGGTTTCTCTAATTCTATGATTTCCATCACATCTTCAAAGGTTAAAGACTCAAAATACAATCGATCAGAGGTATCAAAATCAGTCGAAACGGTTTCTGGGTTACAGTTAACCATAATAGTTTCGTAACCGGCTTCACGCAAAGCTAAAGCAGCATGCACACAACAGTAATCAAATTCAATTCCCTGACCAATACGGTTTGGGCCACCACCTAAAATAATAATTTTTTCTTTATCTGAAACACGCGCTTCGCATTCACTTTCATACGTTGAATACAAATAAGCCGTATCCGATGAAAATTCAGCAGCACAAGAATCAATGCGCTTATACACAGGGCGTATATCTTTCTTATGACGCAATTTACGCACATCACGCTCTTTAGTACCCAGTAACTTAGCTAAACGCGCATCAGAAAAACCTTTTTGTTTTAAACGAAATAACTGCCCTTCCTCTAAAGTTGCCAAAGTTTTTGTTGCTAATGACTTCTCGGTTAACACCAAATCTTCTACTTGCGCTAAAAACCATGGGTCAATTTTACTGGCTTCATGCACGTCATCAAATGCCATTCCACTACGGAAAGCATCAGCAACATACCATAAACGATCAGGCCCAGGATGACGCATCTCTCGCTGCATTTTTTCCTGTGCACCAGACTCTGTAGAATCAACAATTTCATCCAAACCATCAACACCCACTTCAAGACCGCGCAAAGCTTTCTGCAAAGATTCTTGGAAAGTACGACCAATCGCCATCACCTCACCCACAGACTTCATCTGTGTAGTTAAACGATCATCTGCTTGCGGGAATTTTTCAAAGGTAAAACGTGGCACTTTAGTGACCACATAATCAATCGTCGGCTCAAATGAAGCTGGCGTTGCACCGCCAGTAATTTCATTCTTCAATTCATCTAGCGTATAACCGACAGCCAATTTTGCAGCGACTTTCGCAATAGGAAACCCTGTTGCCTTAGAGGCTAATGCTGACGAACGCGATACACGCGGATTCATCTCAATAACAACCATACGACCATCAGCCGGATTAATCGCTACCTGTACATTCGATCCACCTGTATCAACACCGATTTCACGTAGTACTGCTAAAGAAACATTACGTAAAATTTGGTATTCTTTATCGGTTAAAGTCTGCGCAGGGGCAACGGTAATAGAATCTCCCGTATGCACGCCCATCGGATCAAAGTTTTCGATAGAGCAGATAATAATGCAATTATCTTTTGTGTCGCGTACCACTTCCATTTCATATTCTTTCCAACCCAACACTGACTCTTCAATCAATAACTCATTAGTTGGTGATAAATATAATCCGCGCTCACAAATATCAATAAATTCTTCTTTATTATAAGCAATACCACCACCACTACCGCCCATCGTAAATGAGGGACGCACAACGGTCGGATAACCTACTTCGGCTTGCGCAGAGAATGCTTCTTCCATGCTATGCGCAGTTTTAGATTTAGCGACTTCAAAACCAAGTCTAGCCATCGCATCATTAAATAGCTGACGATCTTCAGCCATATTAATCGCTTCTTTAGTCGCACCAATCATTTCCACGCCGTATTTTTCCAATACACCGTGTTTATCTAGATCTAAAGCACAATTTAATGCGGTTTGCCCACCCATCGTTGGCAATACAGCATCAGGACGCTCTTTTTCAATAATTTTTTCGACCGTCTGCCAATCAATTGGCTCAATATAAATGGCATCTGCCATATCGGGGTCAGTCATAATTGTTGCTGGATTAGAGTTCACCAAAATAATTCGGTAACCTTCTTCACGCAACGCTTTACAGGCTTGAGTACCTGAATAATCAAATTCACAGGCCTGACCAATAACAATCGGGCCAGCGCCTAATAATAATATGGATTTTATGTCGGTTCTTTTTGGCATATCTGTTAGCTCTATATTTATTGGTTAGCTTGATTCATCATGACTATAAAATCATCAAATAAAGACTCTACGTCATGTGGACCTGGACTTGCTTCAGGGTGCCCCTGAAAACCCATTGCTGGAATATCAGTACGAGAAATCCCCTGCAAACTGCCATCAAATAAAGAGTGGAAAGTCGCCTGTAAATTATCCGGCAACGTTTTCTCGTCGACGGCAAAACCATGATTCTGACTACTAATCATCACACGGCCAGTTGATTTTTGTTGCACAGGATGGTTAGCACCATGATGACCAACAACCATCTTTTCGGTTTTAGCACCACAAGCCAAGGCTAATATTTGATGCCCTAAGCAAATACCAAAAACAGGGATTTTTTGCTCTAAAATAGCTTTAACCGCTTCAATTGCATACGTACAAGGCTCTGGATCGCCCGGGCCATTCGACAAAAACACACCATCTGGATTCATTGCCAATACTTCAGTCGCTGGTGTCGTAGCAGGAACGACGGTGACACGACAACCACGATTAGCTAACAAACGTAA
>CBDVDU010000035.1:0-14993 GCA_965372825.1 uncultured Gammaproteobacteria bacterium
GCAAAACTTTATTAAACCTGCAAAACTTTATTAAATCTGCAAAAATTTATTCTTTTCTCCCACCAGCTACTCTAAATTTGAGCCTTACTCCACAGTAACCGACTTAGCTAAATTCCTTGGCTGATCCACATCCGTACCTTTCAATATAGCGACATGGTAGGAGAGTAATTGTAGCGGTATTATATAAACAATCGGCGCAATCAAATTATTCACTTTAGGGACGCGTACAATCTGTACATTTTCATCTTCCTCCGTAGCAATTGACTCATCTAGGAAAACAATTAACTGCCCGCCGCGCGCACTTACTTCTTGTATATTAGATTTTAACTTTTCCAATAAACCGTTATTAGGTGCAATAGTAACTACCGGCATTTCTGCATCAATTAATGCCAAAGGGCCATGTTTCAATTCACCAGCCGGATAAGCTTCTGCATGAATATATGAAATTTCTTTCAGCTTTAATGCACCTTCCATTGCTATCGGATAATGTGTTCCTCTGCCCAAAAATAAAGCATGATTCTTTTCTGAGAATTGCTCTGATAATACTTTTATTTCCTCATCTATCTGTAAAACATCTTCAACAATACGTGGCAACTTGAATAATTCGGTGCTTATCTCTGCTTCTGTTTCTTCATTTAAAGAAAATCGTCTACCCACTGCAATTACCAGCAACATTAAAGCAACTAACTGCGTTGTAAATGCCTTAGTCGAAGCAACACCGATTTCTGGGCCGGCACGCGTCATTAGTAGAAGATCCGACTCTCTAACTAAAGAGCTTTCCGGCACATTACAAATTGATAGTGAATATTTAGCCCCTAAGCGTTTTGCTTCTAATAAAGCAGCTAGCGTATCAGCAGTTTCACCCGATTGAGAAATGGTAACAATTAAGGTGTCTTCTGATAAAACCGGCTCGCGATAACGAAACTCACTCGCCACTTCGATATTACAGGGTACACGCGCTAATTTCTCGAACCAATATTTAGCCACTAAGCCCGAATGATAACTCGTACCACAAGCTAAAATTTGCACTGACTTAATTTTATCAAAAACCTCTGCCGCATTATGCCCGAAAGCACTATCTTGTAATTTATTGGCTATAAACCGCCCTTCTAGCGTTTCGGCAATAGCATTAGGTTGCTCGTAAATTTCTTTGAGCATATAGTGGCGATACTCACCTTTATCTACTGCATCTGCTTTTACAGTACTTTCTTTAATTGGGCGTTCGACAATTTGGTCATCTTTATCATAAATAACTAAACTATCAATTTTAAGCTCAGCAACATCGCCTTCTTCTAAAAAGATAAAGCGCTGTGTTACAGGTAAAAGTGCAGCTACATCGGAAGCAATGAAATACTCACCAAAACCAACACCAATTACTAAAGGACTCCCTTTACGGCAAGTGATTAAGGTATTTTCATCCTCTTTACTAATAACGCCTAGAGCATAAGCTCCTTCTAAGTGTTTAATCGTATTTTTTACTGCTTGCAACAAGCTACCCGCATTTTCAAGTTCATGATAAACCTGATGAGCAATTACCTCAGTATCCGTTTCAGAGGTGAACGTATAGCCTTGGGCTTTTTGCGCTTCTCGTAAAGCTTGGTGATTTTCAATAATACCGTTGTGTACGATAGCTATTTTATTATTGCAAATATGTGGGTGTGCGTTTTGCCTGCTCGGTTTTCCATGTGTCGCCCAGCGCGTATGTGCAATACCTACATTTCCCGAGAAAGGCTCGGCCTTTAATAAATCCTCAAGCCCTTTAACTTTGCCTATTTCTCTTTGACGATAAATGTCACCATTGGCAACAACAGCTAATCCAGCCGAGTCATAGCCTCGGTACTCTAGTCGCTTCAGTCCTTCAAGCAAGATAGGAACGACATTTCTTTGGGCAATTCCACCGACGATACCACACATATTATTGCTCCTTTTTTACTGGACGCTGCCAGCCTTGTATACTGATTTGTTTTGCTCTTGACAAACTTAACTGCTCATCAGGCGTATCTTTGGTAATCGTAGACCCTGCCCCAATCGTGGCATTTTTACCTACAGTGACTGGTGCTATCAGTTGAGTATCAGAGCCGATAAAAGCACCATCTTCAATAATGGTACGAAATTTATTAACCCCATCATAATTACAGGTAATCGTACCGGCACCGATATTAACCCCACTACCAACGGAGGCATCACCAATATAACTTAAGTGGTTAATTTTACTGCCTTTAGCGACAGTAGATTTTTTGATTTCGACAAAATTTCCGATATGTACATGCTCTGCTAATTCTGCCTGTGGACGTAACCTAGCAAAAGGACCAACTTTACTACCCGCTCCAACCACTGCATTATCAATAATACAATTCGCTAGGATCTGTACATCATCAGCTATTACCGAATTATTAATAATAGTATTTGCTCCAATACTGACATTATTACCAATACTATTCTTGCCTTCAAAAATGACATTAATATCAACTGAAATATCTTGACCCAAGGATGCAAAAGTTCCCCGGCAATCTATTCTTGCAGGGTCAGCCAAAGCTACTCCCACTTCCATCAGTTTATCTGCTTGAGCTAATTGATAAACCCTTTCCAGGTAACTTAACTGTTTACGATTGTTAACGCCAAGTACTTCATCGGGATGTTCTGGCTGACTTGTTTTAATCGTTATACCTTCATTCACAGCCATTTCAATAACATCCGTCAGATAAAACTCTTGTTGAGCATTACTATTATCTAAGCGTGCGATCCAGTTTTTTAACTTTCTACCTTTTACCGCGAGGATTCCAGTATTAACTTCCTTAATCAGCTGCTCTTGTTCCGTTGCATCTTTATGTTCAGTAATTTTTGTGACTTTCCCTTCCTTATCTCGGACAATGCGCCCGTAACCAGTTGGGTTATCTAAGTTCACTGTTAATAATGCCAACGATTGCTCGGTCACATTACTTAATAAGCGATCAATCGACTGCTTAGTTAACAAAGGTACATCGCCATACAAAATCAGCACGGTATCGTCATCTTTAATCAAACTATCAGCTTGTAAGACCGCGTGTCCAGTGCCTAGCTGCTGTTTTTGTTCTATCCACTGCACATCTAGGCTAGATAAGGTCTGCTTAACTAACTCCCCACCATGGCCGTAAATAACGACAATCTCATTACCCTCTATTAATTTACTTGTATCATAGACATGCTGCAATAAACTACGATTTGCAATTTCATGTAAAACTTTTGGACGAGCCGAACGCATACGCGTACCTTGTCCAGCCGCTAAAATAAGCGTTTTCAAAGTCATGTAATTATTTCCTAAAATTGTCGGGGGAGAGATTTTGTTTAAATTATAGCAAGCATTATTCTGTAATAAAGCAATACTAGCGAGCCTTCAATAAAAAACATTTTCTACTAAAATAGATATGTTAAATATTTTAAACAAAAAAAGCCCGATAACGAAAACGCTATCGAGCTTTTTATTGAACATCTAAGTTACTTAGGAGCCTCGTTTTCTGAGTCTATCTAAGGTTCTTAATTGCATCATAGCTTGAGCTAACTGAGATTGGGCTGTTGCATAATCAATCTTACCAGACTTATCATTTAACGCTTCTTCTGCTGCTGCTTTCGCTTGTAAAGCGGCTGCTTCATCAATATCTTTTGCTCTAATGGCTGTATCAGCAAGCACCGTCACTAAATGTGGCTGTACCTCTAATAACCCACCGGAAACATAAAACGCCTGAGATTCTTTCTCGCTCACTTTTACGCGAACTTCACCCGGGTTTAACCTTGATATTAATGGCGCATGACGCGGTGTAATACCTAATTCGCCAAGTTCAGCAGGAGCAAAAACCATTTCAGCCATTCCTGAAAAGATCTCCTGTTCTGCACTGACGATATCTACATGTACTGTCATGGTCATAATATTACCTATAAGTTAACAACTTACATTTTTTTCGCTTTTTCAACCGCTTCATCTATGGTACCAACCATATAGAACGCTTGCTCAGGTAAGTCATCGTATTCACCGTCAATAATACCTTGGAAACCAGCGATAGTATCTTTAAGTGAAACATATTTTCCTGGAGAACCAGTAAATACTTCTGCAACAAAGAAAGGCTGTGATAGGAAACGTTGAATCTTACGCGCTCTAGTTACAGTTTGCTTATCTTCTTCAGATAACTCATCCATACCCAGAATCGCAATAATATCACGTAACTCTTTATAACGTTGCAAGATACCTTGTACGCCACGAGCCACATCATAATGCGCTTGACCAATCACCAAAGGATCTAACTGGCGACTACTAGAATCCAATGGATCAATCGCAGGATAAATACCTAGTTCAGCAATTTGACGAGACAATACAACCGTTGCATCTAAATGCGCAAAAGTTGTTGCAGGTGATGGATCTGTTAAATCATCTGCCGGTACGTATACCGCCTGAATTGAAGTAATTGAGCCTTTTTTAGTTGAAGTAATACGCTCTTGTAATACACCCATTTCTTCAGCTAGCGTAGGCTGATAACCTACCGCTGATGGCATACGACCTAATAGTGCTGATACTTCAGTACCCGCTAATGTATAACGATAAATATTATCTACGAAGAATAAAACATCACGCCCTTCTTCACGGAAATATTCCGCCATAGTCAAACCTGTTAATGCAACGCGTAATCTGTTACCAGGAGGCTCATTCATTTGACCGTAAACTAACGATACTTTATCAATAACGTTTGAATCTGTCATTTCGTGATAGAAATCGTTACCCTCACGAGTACGCTCACCTACCCCAGCAAATACAGAGAAGCCGCTATGCTCAATCGCGATGTTACGAATAAGCTCCATCATGTTGACGGTCTTACCTACACCAGCACCACCAAATAGACCAACTTTACCACCTTTAGCAAACGGACATATTAAGTCAATAACTTTAATACCCGTTTCTAAAAGTTCGCTAGCGGGAGCTTGATCAGCATAAGAAGGTGCGTCACGATGAATGACCCATTTTTCTTCTTCGCCGATTGGACCTTTGTCATCAATTGGATTACCTAAGACGTCCATAATGCGTCCTAAGGTTTTTTGTCCAACAGGTACTTTAATCGCGTCACCGCTGTTGCTTACTTCTAAGCCACGACGAACACCATCCGTTGTTCCCATTGCAATTGTACGTACTATTCCGTCACCTAATTGTTGTTGAACTTCTAAAGTTAGTCCAACGCTTTCTACATTTAGCGCATCATATACTTTTGGTAGTGCTTCACGTGGAAATTCCACATCCACAACCGCACCAATAATCTGAACGATTTTACCCGAACTCATTGTGTCGTCCTCTTAATTACTTAAATTGTTCTACAAGACCTAAACAGCTGCGGCACCGGCAACAATTTCTGAAATTTCCTGCGTAATAGCGGCTTGTCTTGCTTTATTATAAACAAGCTGCAACTCATCAATAAGCTCGCCAGCATTATCTGAAGCACTTTTCATCGCAACCATTCTAGCTGATTGCTCACAGGCATTATTTTCTACTAAACCTTGATAAACAATTGATTCTATATAGCGAGTTAATAAATTATCTAGGACTTCTTTAGCATCAGGCTCATATAAATAATCCCAGTGCTTTTTTAGTCCATCATTTTCAAGTTCACTTGCTACAACAGGAATTAACTTTTCTATAGTAGGTGCTTGAGTCATGGTATTTACAAATTGATTGTACATCACATGTAACTCATCAATCGTGCCAGCATAATATGCATCAAGCATGATTTTAATAATACCCACGATCTCATTAAGATGCGGAGTATCACCTAACTTAGAAACCTGTCCAACTTTGTTTATCTTTAAACTACCAAAAAAACTCGCGCCTTTACTACCAATAGTACAAACATCGACAATAATATTGTTATTATCCCATTGAGTAAGTTGCTTAAGTGCCTTTCTGAATAAATTTGAATTCAGACCACCACACAAGCCCCTATCAGAACTAATAACGATAATTCCTACTCGTTTAACTTCACGCTCAACAAGAAAAGGATGTTTATACTCAGGATTAGCATGAGCCAGATGTTTAATTATCTGGCTCATCTTTTTTGAGTAGGGACGCGTAGCATTCATTCTGTCTTTTGTTTTACGCATTTTACTCGCAGCAACCATTTCCATGGCGCGAGTGATTTTTTGAGTATTTTTAATACTCGCAATCTGGGTGCGTATTTCTTTACCAACAGCCATTAGAAGCCCCTTTTACCAGCTACTTGTTTTAATAAAAGTCTCTATTGCAGACTGAATACCCTTCTTAATTTCACTACTATAATCGCCTGTGTCGTTGATTTGTTTCATCAAATCAGCGTGTTCAGATTTCATATAAGATTGTAAAGCAGCTTCAAAATCAAGTACTTTATTAACTTCTAAATCATCCAGAAAACCTTCGTTCGCTGCATGCAATGAAACACCCATTTCAGCAACTGACATAGGCGAATATTGATCCTGCTTCATCAGTTCAGTAACGCGTTGTCCACGTTCAATTTGCTTACGTGTGCTTTCATCTAAATCAGAAGCAAATTGAGCAAAGGCTGCTAATTCGCGATACTGAGCTAAATCAAGACGTGTACCACCACCTAATTTCTTGACGATCTTAGTTTGTGCTGCACCACCCACTCGTGATACTGACAAACCAGCATTAACCGCTGGACGAATACCTGAATTGAATAAATCTGATTCAAGGAAAATCTGTCCATCCGTAATTGAAATTACGTTAGTTGGTACGAACGCCGAAACGTCACCACCTTGAGTTTCAATAATTGGTAATGCAGTTAAAGAACCTGTTTTACCTTTTACTTTACCGCCAGTTAATTTTTCTACTTCATCCACATTAATTCTAGAAGCTCTCTCTAGTAAACGAGAGTGAATATAGAAAACGTCTCCAGGATACGCTTCGCGACCTGGCGGACGACGTAATAGCAATGACATTTGGCGATATGCCCAAGCTTGCTTAGTTAAATCATCATAGATAATAAGAGCATCTTCGCCCTTATCTCTAAAATATTCACCCATTGAACACCCTGTATAAGGGGCAATGAATTGTAGCGCAGCAGATTCAGAAGCAGTAGCACAGACAATAATGGTATGAGCCATTGCACCGTGCTCTTCTAGCTTACGTACTACGTTAGCAACTGATGAACGTTTTTGACCGATCGCTACATAGATACATTTAATACCTGTACCTTTTTGATTGATAATCGCATCAATCGCAATCGCTGTTTTACCTGTTTGGCGGTCACCAATAATCAACTCTCGCTGACCACGGCCCACTGGAACCATAGCATCAATTGACTTCAAACCTAATTGTATAGGCTGGTCAACTGATTGCCTTGAAATTACACCAGGTGCAATTTTTTCAACGGGTGACATTTCTTGAGCATCAATTTCGCCTTTGGCGTCAATTGGATTACCTAACGCATCTACAACACGCCCTAGTAATGCCTCGCCAACAGGTACTTCTAAAATTTTACCAGTACATTTAACGGTATCGCCTTCTGTAATATGTTTGTATGCGCCTAGCATAACAACACCCACAGAATCTCTCTCTAAGTTAAGAGCCATACCGAATGAGTCACCAGGGAATTCAAGCATCTCCCCTTGCATAGCTTGTGACAAACCATGAACCTTTACAATACCGTCAGTTACACTAACAACGGTACCTTCCGTATGCGCTTCGACATTAACGTCAAAATTTTCGATCCGTTTCTTAATCAGATCACTTATTTCAGATGGTTTTAATTGCATATTTTTTCTCAGTCTAAGCTGTTAGATCCTTTTAGCTAGTTGTTGAAGTTGACCACTAATAGATCCGTCAATTACGCTGTCACCAGCTTTCACTAAAAAGCCACCGATTAAAGAATTATCGACACTTGCGTGAATGTTAACGTCTTTATTTAGCTTCTTTTTTAGTGATGATGCAAAACTTTGCTCTTCTGCTTTGGTTAAGGCATAAGCTGTTACAACATCAACATCGACATAACCTTCATCTTCAGCCTTATAGCTTTCAAATAATTCCGCAATTTGTGGAGCCAAATATAGCCTGCTATTTTCGATCAGTAATTTTAGAAAGTTTAAGCCTTCACCTTTTACTTGATCTTGACAAATCTCCTGCATTAGCTGAACCAATCTATCTTCGCTAACCTTAGGATTATTGATAATGGCAGATAAATCTGTATCTTGGATTGCGACCGAAAGAAAAGCCAAAGCATCAGACCATTCTTGCGAATTGCCTGTTTCTTTTGCCCTTTTAAATGCCGCCTCTGCGTATGGCCTTGCCAAAGTTGCTAATTCACTCATTATGCTTGACCTAATTGCTCAGATACTTTGCTGATAAGATCTTTGTGCTTAGCTTTATCGATTTCTTGTTTTAAAATCTGTCCAGCCGCTTTTAGTGCTAACGCAGATACTTCTTTGCGCATAGCTTCTTGCGCTTGTTGCATCTCTTGTTCAATTTGCGCTTTAGCCGCATCAATCATACGCACGCCTTCGACTTTAGCTGTGCCTTTTGACTCTTCAACGATTTCATTCGCTCTTTTTTGAGCAAGATTAATAATATCAGCTGATTGTTGTTTCGCTTCTCTAAGAACAATTGCAGCTTTTTTTGCTGCCAATTCCATATCATGTTGGCCTTTTTCAGCCGCTGCCAATCCTTCAGCAATTTTTGCTTTACGTTCTTCGATAGCGCCAATTAGTGGTGGCCAAATATACTTCATGGTAAACCATACCAGAAGTGTAAATGTTATCATTTGACCGATTAGCGTAGCATTAATACTCACTAGCCTTCCTCATGTTGCTGTTAAAATAACTGACGAGTGTTTTATCCTGCAACCGCTTCAACAGCAGATAGGAATGGGTTAGCGAATGTAAAGAATAACGCCATACCAACACCAATCATAGTCACCGCATCAAGTAGACCAGCAACAACGAACATTTTAACTTGTAGCATAGGAACCATTTCTGGTTGACGTGCTGCACCTTCTAGGAATTTACCACCTAATAGACCAAAGCCTATCGCTGTTCCTAATGCACCCATACCTAAAATCAGACCTACTGCAATAGCAGTCATACCCTGTACATCTGCAATCAACGCTGCAAGTTCCATAATACCTCCAAAAGTATTGTTATTTAAAGTTTAAAGAAAATCTTAATGATCTTCATGCGCCATACTTAGGTATACAACTGTCAATACCATAAAGATGAAAGCTTGAAGAGTAATAATCAAAATATGAAACACTGCCCATGGAAAACCTAATAAAGGCTGGATATACCAAGGTAATAGCGCTATCAATATAAAGATCAGTTCGCCCGCATATAAGTTACCAAATAAACGTAAAGCAAGTGAAATTGGCTTTGCAATTTCTTCAACTATCTTTAATAGCAAGTTAAAAGGCATCATCCAAGGACCAAAAGGCGTACAAGTTAGCTCTTTAGCAAAGCCGACAACACCTTTAATTTTGATGCTATAAAAGATAATTAAACCAAACACGCTGATTGATAATGCAAAGGTTGCATTCAAATCGGTACTAGGTACCACACGCATATACTCCATGCCCATCATACCTGCCACTGCGGGTAATATATCGACTGGAAATAAATCCATACAGTTCCACAAGAAAACCCAGACAAAAATAGTCAATGCTAACGGTGAAATTAATTCACTTTTACCATGAAAAGTGTCTTTAACTTGCTGATCAATAAATTCAATAATCATTTCCACAAAAGCTTGGCTCGTACCTGGTACACCAATAGTTGCTTTTTCTGCTGCAACCTTGAAAAACCAAACAAATAAAGCACCCAAGACTGCCGAGAAAAACAAGGTATCTAAATGTAAAGTCCAGAACCCTTCACCTACAGATAGAGGTGTTAAATGGTGAACAATATATCCTGTTGCGCCTTCCGCCGCATGTGCCTCAGTAGCCATCTTTCCTCGCTTTCATCTAATTAATATTTACGTATCAATAACGCAAACCAAAAAACTGTTAATGCCGACATATAAACTGTCAACACCGCAATAACATCTAGTTTTGGGTCCTGAAAAATCGCAGCAAATAACATTGCTGTCATAATTAATTTCCCAGACTCCCCCGCATAAAACGACTGAACGACTTTTTTTGCCTCTTGCCCTTTATGCCGACTAACTTTTCTAGCAAAATATAAATTTGGAATTAACGCCGTCATTCCGCCATAAAAGGCAGATTTGGCACTTAATTCGTTACCCAGAAAATAAAAAGCCATAATTGCAAACAATATAATGCATATCTGCCAAACAATAACCTTAGTAAAAACTGAGAATTTAATTTTTTTCTTCCACAAAAGCTAATCAAATAGTTTCCGAATTATATCTTTCAGCACATATTTAAGCAAGAATGATTTTGCTTTCCTTGCTCTCGCCCCTTAACCTACGCTAATTTTCATTCGATTTAAAAATCGTGTTTTAAATTAAATCGACTCACAATCCCATCTAATTCATCTAAATTACTATAATTAATAACCACAGAACCCTGACCATTTCTTTTGTGCTTAATAGTGGTCTTAGCCCCTAGAAAATCGGTTATAGCTTCCTGCAAACGTAATGCATCTCGATCAAATACCTTTTCTTTTATTTGCTCTGCAGCACCCTCACCCTCTTCTGCTGCTTTTTGTACTTTCCTTACTAATGCTTCAGTGACACGCACCGACAAGCCTTCTTCAGCAACCTTAGTAGCAAGTAATATTTGATTTTCTGCCGACAAACTTAATAACGCTCGCGCATGCCCCATACCCATTTGACGACTTATCAAAAACACTTTTACCGCCCCTTCCAACTCATTTAGGCGCAACAAATTAGTCACTGTTGTCCTTGAGCGGCCTACAGCCTCAGATACTTGCTGATGGGTTAATTCAAATTCGGCTACCAATCTTAGCAACGCCTCTGCCTCTTCTAAGGGATTGAGATCTTCACGCTGAATATTCTCAATCAAAGCAATCGCCATTGCCGCTCGATCTTCAATATCCTTAATAACGACAGGAACTTCCGCTAGGCCCGCCAACTGACCAGCACGCCAACGACGCTCCCCCGCGACAATCTCATAGCGATTATAACCAACCTCACGCACAATAATAGGCTGTATTATGCCTTGCGCGCGTATTGAATCAGCCAACTCCTGCAAGCGCTCAGGATCCATATCTTTTCTTGGCTGATACTTACCCCGCTGCAAATACTCGACAGGCAGGTCTTGCACGCTATCTTTTGCATGCTCTTTAACGACCATATCGCCCATCAATGCGCCCAAACCTTTCCCTAATCCCCGTTTTTTTGCTGACATATGCTTATTTCTTTTCTTTTCTGATTAATTCGCCCGCCAAAGCAATATAAGCAAGCGCGCCACGCGAACTCTTATCATATTGCAATATGGGCATACCATGGCTCGGTGCTTCAGCCAGCCTAATATTTCTTGGCACACAAGTTCGGAATACTTTATCTGCAAAATATTCAACTAATTGCTCAGAGACATCCTTAGTCAATCGACTACGATTATCAAACATGGTGCGCAGAATACCTTCTAAATATAAGTCCGGATTTGCTGTCTCACGAATATTCCGCAAGGTCTCCATTAATGCCGACAAGCCTTCTAGTGCATAATACTCGCACTGCATTGGCACCAGCACACTAGTTGCAGCGACCATAGCATTCAAGGTCAACATATTTAGTGAAGGCGGGCAGTCGATTAAAATATAATCATAATCATTTTGCACTTGCTTCAGCGCATTAGCCAATCGACGCTCACGCTGTGTCATCTTCATTAACTGCACTTCCGCCACAGTTAAATCTGAGTTACCCGCGATTACGGAAAAACCAATCTCAGGGACCTCCACAATCATTTCTGAAATAGGTATATCTTCCAGTAACAAATCACAGCTGGAATACTGTACGGTCGCCTTATTAACGCCACAACCCATCGCCGCATTACCCTGTGGATCTAAATCAATAAGCAATACTTTACGTTTTGCTGCCGCCAAACAAGCAGCCAAATTAACACTTGTTGTAGTTTTACCTACACCACCCTTTTGATTGGTTACTGCAATTATTTTCGTCATGATTTATTTATCCGTACCACACAGCGCTCTGCATCAATACCTGGCACCACAATCGACTCCACTAAATAAATTCGATCTAACTGCTCAAGCTCTGCCACTGGCACCTGCCCTTTCATTGCGATCAATACCCCTTCTGCTTGCAATAAATAATCCGTCCATTGCATTATGTCATGCAAACTAGCAAAAGCCCGACTGAGAACAGCATCAAATTCACCCGCTCTTTTTAGTTGCTCGACCCGACTATGGACAACTTCGACATTTTCTAATTTTAATTCTAAAACTGCCTGCTGTACAAAACGAGTTTTCTTGGCATTACTATCTAGCAAAGTAAATTGCACATCAGGCATAAAAATAGCCAAAGGAATACCAGGCAACCCAGCTCCAGTACCGACATCAATAATATTTTCACCAGAGATAAAAGGTAGCACAGCCAAACTATCTAAGATATGCAAGCGCAGCATTTCTTCTCTATTTCTTATCGCTGTTAAATTATAGGTCTTATTCCATTTCTCTATTAAACGCACAAACGCCAATAATAAATCAATTTGCCGCTCTGTAGCACTAACCCCTAAATCTGCTAGACCAGTCACTAGCACGTCCCGACTATTATCCATGTTGCTTTTTCATATAAATTAGTAATAAAGAAACTGCCGCTGGTGTTACGCCTGGGATTCTTGATGCCAAACCCAAGGTTTCAGGACGTTGCTTAGTTAGCTTTTCTCGAACCTCATTAGATAAACCCGGCACCAAACTATAATCAAAATCTGTCACTATCTCTAAATGATTGTAGCGCTTCGCCTTATCAATATCTTGTTGCTGTCGTTCAATATAACCCGCGTACTTTGCCTGAACTTCAACTTGCTGTAAAACCAAACCGTCAAGCCCCTGCGTATCCGCAAATTCCATTAATTGTACAATATCAACCTCAGGACGACGCAATAACTCCATTAAGCTAGCCTCTTTAGTTAGTGGCTTACCCCAAACTTCAGCAACACGCACAGCCTCCGAACTATCTCTTCTGACCCATTTAGCACTTAACTCAGTTTGCAGTTTTGCTATCGACTCACGCTTACCAATAAAACTCTGCCACCGGTCGTCACTGACAAGATTTAACTCACGACCTTTTTCAGTTAAACGTAAATCTGCATTATCCTCGCGCAATAATAATCTATATTCAGCACGACTAGTAAACATTCGGTACGGTTCCTTGGTTCCCAGCGAAATCAAGTCATCAATCATAACACCGATGTACGCCTCATCTCTTGCGGGGCACCAACTATCCTTGCCCTGCGCCTTACGTGCTGCATTCAATCCAGCGATCAAACCCTGCGCCGCTGCCTCCTCATAACCTGTCGTACCATTTATTTGCCCAGCAAAAAATAAGCCCTGCATATGCTTGGTTTCTAATGACGTCTTTAAATCTCTGGGATCAAAGAAATCATACTCAATTGCATAGCCTGGACGAACAATTTCAGCTTGCTCAAAACCTAACATAGATCGCACAAAGGCATACTGCACATCAAATGGCAGGCTGGTGGAAATTCCGTTAGGATAATATTCGTTGGTATTCAAGCCTTCAGGCTCAATAAAAATCTGATGCGATGTCCGATCGGCAAAACGCACGACCTTATCTTCTATTGAAGGACAGTAACGCGGCCCAACACCTTCAATCTCACCGGCATACATAGGAGATCGATCTAAGCCGCCACGAATAATATCATGCGTCTGCTCATTGGTGCGCGTTATATAGCAAGGCACTTGCCGTGGGTGCTGACTTGCTAGCCCCATAAATGAAAAAACAGGTACAGGTGTATCGCCATGCTGTTGCTCCAAACGCGAAAAATCAATAGTTCGCCCATCAATGCGCGGCGGCGTTCCCGTTTTTAACCTGTCTATATTAAAAGGTAGCTCACGCAACCTATCAGCCAAAGCAATGGATGCCGAATCACCGGCACGACCACCCGCATAATTTTCCAAACCTATATGAATTTTACCGCCCAAAAAGGTTCCCGTCGTTAAGACTACAGATTTCGCCTTAAACTGTAAGCCCATTTGAGTTTTAACCCCAACAACCATCTCACCTTCAACGATCAAATCAGATACCATTTGCTGAAATAGCATTAAATCTTGCTGGTTCTCCAAGGCATTTCTAATAAATTTCTTATACAGCTCTCTATCTGCCTGGCCACGAGTTGCACGCACAGCCGGCCCTTTACTCGCATTTAAGGTTCGAAAATGAATCCCCGCATGATCAATAGCTTGCGCCATTACTCCGCCTAGCGCATCCACTTCTTTAACCAAATGACCTTTACCAATACCCCCAATAGCAGGGTTACAACTCATTTGCCCCAAAGTATCAATACTTTGAGTTAACAACAAGGTTTTCGCACCGGTCCGTGCGGCGGCTAAAGCGGCTTCAGTACCTGAATGCCCCCCACCGATAACAATAACATCAAATTCTTTTGGAAATTTCACTGGCATATCTTAAAATGAAACAAAGAACCATTTTAGTTTGTTCACAGGAATTTTGCACAAAAGAAATACTTATCTACTATTTTATCAAGGAGTAACTACAATGAAGAAAAACAAAAAACGCGATAAAAACAAGACAATAGGGGCTAAAAACCTTGTCGCCAAACACGCACATTATTTTAACAAGGCGCTTATTTTTCAAGATAAAAGCAAATATCAACGCAAAGCTAAACACAAAAACCTCGATTCATTTTTTATGCAATGCATGCATTACATAAAAAATGAATCGAGATTCCCTCAAAATCATCACGTATTTTCTTAAGCTTCGCTTCACCCTCAAGAAATTTCAGGATAATTAATTAAATCTACCTATCCTAAGGAATCAAAATTTAATAATATCCGCAAGCACTGCCAGTCCTTTAAGGACT
>CBDVDU010000036.1:0-14853 GCA_965372825.1 uncultured Gammaproteobacteria bacterium
CCTCGTTTTGTCATACCCGGTCAGCCTCAGCATGTGATTCAGCGAGGTAATAATCGAGAAGTTGTGTTTGTTGCAGATGAAGATTATCAATATTACCTGAGGATTCTGAAAGGCGCCTGTCAAAAATATCAATGTGATTTACACGCCTATGTGTTGATGACAAACCATATCCACTTATTAATTACGCCGCATGCAGAAAATAGCATCAGCAAAGTAATGCAATCACTGGGGCGTTATTATGTTCAATATTTCAATCATCAATATCACCGTACGGGCACGTTATGGGAGGGACGGTATAAAGCAACATTGTTGGATAGTGAGCAATATCTGTTGGTCTGTAGTCGGTATATTGAATTAAACCCAGTTCGAGCAGGAATGGTAAATCAGCCAGAAGATTATCCTTGGTCAAGCTATCATTTAAATGCATTGGGTAAAGACGATAAGCTTCTGGTGGCGCATAATGTCTATCAATCACTCGGAAAGGATCATGAGGAGCGATGCCATAATTACCGGGCGCTATTTAAACATCATGTCAGTGAAAAAGAGATTGGTGACATTCGAGAGGCAACCAATAAAGCATGGGTGCTTGGCAATGATAAATTCAGAGAGCAGATAGAAAGATTAACGGAACGACAAGCCAGCCCAAAATCAAAGGGTGGTGATAGGAAATCAATAAAGTATAAGGAGAATTTGAATATCAATGGAGGTTGATGACTTTGATGTTTGAAATGAACTCTTGTAACCTCAAAGTAATTACATTACAGTTGTCTTTTTATTGTAACAAGGCATTTCTATGGCTCATCTAGTTAGAATAGGTAACTCACAAGGGATTAGAATTCCTAAGCCGCTTATCGAGCAAGCCCATCTTGAAGGAAAAGAACTTAAATTTGAAGTTGTTAATGGAGGGCTTTTTATTGCTCCTATTAATGAGCCTAGAAAGGGATGGGCAGAGTCAATTAACAAAGTATTGGTTGTTCATGGGAAAGAGTTGCTTGATAGTGAATGGCTTGATTCTGAACTGGTCGATAGTGATGAGCTAGAGTGGTGATTTTAAACATTCAGCGCTTTGAAATATGGCTTGTAAGTCTAAATCCGACAAAAGGAAGAGAAATTAATAAAACAAGACCTTGTGTTGTTATTTCTCCGAATGAGATGTCAGCCTTATCTACGGTTATTGTTGCGCCAATGACAACTAAAGGGTTTGAATACCCTTGTCGAGTTGAGTGTGAATTTACAGGAAAAAAAGGCTTAATACTTTTAGATCAAATGAGAGCAGTTGATAAGGAACGCTTAGTCAAGAAGTTAGGTGTTCTTGATGATAAAGCACAAGTTAAACTATGTGATTCTCTCCAGGAGTTGTTTGTATTTTAAGTGTAATTAGCTAACGAAGCGCAAATAAAGTAATCTGACATAAGGACACCTAAGAACTACACTTTATCGGATTACGTGTTTTTAATACCTTGTAATACAAAGTCTAATCCAATCTGCGTCAAACTAAAGCTCTAATTAAAACACTGGCCATACAGCCGGCTTGCAAAAGCTACAAGCATCAAAGTTCAGTGTCCTGCTATCTCTTCTATCTCCGAATAGATTATAATTCCTAATATTCCATTTTAACTCTCGTAACAAGCTTATGAAAAAGAAACATACCACTGCTCCAACAGATCCAGGCAGTCTTGAGCAGCAAGCTCAGGCGCAGTTAAGCGCTGGTAAATATAAAGAGGCGATTGGGCTTTATAAAAAACTATTGAAAGCTTCTGATAGTGGTGAATGGCATAAAAAGCTAGCTTATTGTTATGTGCAACGTGCGTTGGTTTTGGCTGCAAAAGGTATGATTAAGGAAGCTGTTGTATTGTGGGAGAATCACCGTCAACACACACAAGCGCCTTATGATGAGTATGACCAATATATTGTTTGGTTGATCTTAAGTGAAAACAAAACAAGTACCCAAGAGCATATTCGGCAGTTATCAGCGCAGCAATTAGATAAAGAATACCCTAAACTTGCGGCTGTATTGGGTTTGTTAGCACTGACTGAATATCCTGAATTCGCGTTAGATTTGCCGCAAGACTCTGCATTTATTACACACTTGCAGCTAGTGAAAGCGGCATTGCTGGCTTATCAAGATAATAATCAGGAAAAATTAGACGAGAACTTAAAGCAATTACCGTATCGCTCTGCTTTTAGAGATTTACGGACTGTGCTAAATGCTTTGATAGCTTTGCCAAACTCAGTAGAGCAAACTCAATCATTGTTAGCTAAGATTTCGGTAAATTCAGCTTATTCCAGCTTTGCTCGGTTATTGCTACTGAGTACTCTTGATGGGGCTGAATTGGCGAAAGATCTAGTTGAGCTTAATCACGCGCAACGCAATATTATCTCTAATATCAAGGGTTTTAATAAAACTCAGGTTGAATTTCTGGCGCATTTGACTCGGCAGCATGAACATTTATCAGATAAGGTAAAGTTTAATATGGCGATTCAGTATCAATCTCTGTGTGGTACTGAATTAGCGAAAGATTATTGTCAGCAGGTTTTGGCTAGTTACTCAGCAGGTCATAAAGATTTTAAAAAGAGTTTTGGTGCAGTTGATGAGTTTGAAGAGAACCGTATTAAGGCTTTATTGGCTGAGCGGGAGGATAATACTTACGATGCGGAATATCATTGGCGTCTTTGTGTTAATGAGTTAATTGGTCAACGCACTGAGGAAAACGGTTTAAAAATAGCGCTGATATTACGGCATCTTAGTAAGCGAGAAGAGCCAGCGGAGCAAACTGAGTTATTGATTGAAAGTTTGCAATATGATGCTGAGGATCGCGATATTTATCTGCAGATCTTGAGTTATTATCAGCAAATAGGAATGGCTAAGGATTATAAGCTTTGGTTGACTAAAACGCTGGAAAAGTTCCCACAAGATATTGATGTGCTTATGCAGGCGGTGCGAGAAGCAACGCGCAATAAGACTTATAAAAAAGCCAGTCAATATGCGACGAAAATATTAAAAATCGATCCACTGAATACTTTTGCCAAGCAGACTTTGTTTTCCAGCCATTTAGCGCATGCACGCCGTTTGATGCATGAGAGATCTTATCGTTTGGTAGAAAAGGAAATTGCATTAGCGGAAGCATTAAATATTGGTAAGGCTTATGTTAAGCAAACGCAATTTATGCGCGCGCTGTTTTGTTTTGCTAATGAAGATAAAGTGCAAGGTTTGAAATTGATCGTTGATGCCTTAGCTAAGTTGCATACAGATCCAGTTAATATGCATTTTCATGCCAGTATGGAGGCTTTGTCTGTAGGCTTGCCCGTTGCCACTATTTTACGTGCTTTGCCACCGGCGAAAGATCATTTGCTTTCGGAGTCAGAATTCACTCAGTTTATGCAGTTGCTAGAGCAGTTTATGAATGAGTCTGATAATAGCGAGCAGATACATAAGGCATTAGAAAAAGTTAAAGCGCCACTGAAAAAGTCACTAGCAGGGCAAGATTTTGCAGAATCTACTTTGCTTGGTTTGTGCAAAATATTAGAAAAGCTTGAGCATTTTGAATTATTACGCCATTGTGCTAAACCCGCTTTGACTAAATGGAAAAAACCTATCTGGATGTATTATCGTGTTTATGCGGATAATAATGGTAAGCCCGAGGATTGTACCTATAGAGAGGTGATGAGCTTGCAGTATCATCATGAACAAGCGATGCAGAATAAAGATTTTCAGGTAGGTATGTTGCTGGAAAAACTGCTAGACCGGTATTATCAAGTACATCCGCAGCGCAGTATGGGCTTTCTTGATAACTTGTTTGGTATGGATGACGATGAAGAGGAAGAATTAGATCGTATGGAGGAGTTATTTGGTCATATTTCTGATGAAGTATTGATTAAACTGAACAAAACCATTGAGTCCTTATCTAAAAAGACTAGTGTTGAGCAGGTAGCTATTGATTTGATGCAATCTGTTGGCAATAACCAAAATATTATGTTGGCTATTATGGAAGACCCTGAGTTATTTTCTGCGCTGATGGTTGTTAAGTCGGCCGACAAATTAGGTATTAATATTGATGTCAGTATTGATGATGTACTTAAATGTTACGGTGCCGGTAAAAATACTGACTCTTTTCCTTTTTAATTGGGTACTGTTATGAATATAGCTTATGAAATCTTAGATGTTGCAACAACAGCAAATGATGCTGAAATTAAACAGGCCTATTTACGTCAAGTAAAAGACAATCCGCCAGATCGTGACCAAGAGAAATTCCAGTTAATTCACGGCGCTTATAGTGCGATTAAAGATCATAAAAGCCGCGTAAGTCATGCTTTATTTGCATTGCCGAAGAGAAGTTTCGACGTTCTGGTTGATCAAATATTACAGGCTGAACAGCCTGCAAACTTTAGTGCGGAATATTTTAATCAACTATTAAGCGCTAGCATTGATGATACGACGCTTTTAAATGCCACTGCTACCCCTGAAAAATAATGAGCACAGAAGTACAGAAAAACGAATTATTAGAAGATTTCCAGAAGTATTTAGAGCAGAGCAATCTTGACTCTTTTACAGCTCAGGAGCAGCCGGACTTAAATAGTTTGCTCAGTGAAATGACTGGCTTAAAAACTGAAGTAAAGGCAGAGGCAAGGCAATTTAAAAATACGCTAGATACCTTAAGTTCGGCGCTCACTATTGTTCAAGAGGATAATAAAACCTTAGCAGCAGAATTGGTTGCCTATGGTCAGCGCTTGGAACAGCAGCAAGAGAAACTGATGCGTACTATGTTATTACAAATGGTTGATATGTATGATCGTTTGAATACAGGGGTAGAGGTTTTACAAAAATATCAGCCAGTCAATCGCCTGTTTAAAAAATCTCGACCGAAAGATGTGCATTTTATTGAGCGTTTTAAAGAAGGGCAAATGATGACTTTGAGGCGTTTTGAGCAAGCATTATCAGAGCATCAAGTGCGAGTAATTGATTGTGTTGGTAAACGTCTTGATCCAGTGACCATGAGTGCGGTAGAAACTGAGCAGGATGTCACGCGAGAAAACGGTTTGGTATTACAAGAATTGCGTAAAGGCTTTTTATTTAAAGGTCAGGTTCTGCGTTTAGCAGAAGTTAAAGTAAACAAAATTAATCTTGGGTAAGCAGATGAGCGAAATTATTATTGGTATAGATTTAGGGACGACTAACTCAGAAGTATCGATTATCGAGCAGGGTAAAGTTACCGTTATTAAAGATGGCGACAAAAAAATGTTGGCTTCTTTTGTGGGGATTGATGATGCTGGTCAGGTTATCGTCGGTGAAACGGCGCGCAATCAATACTTGGTTTATCCAGAAAGAACCATTAAATCTATTAAGCGCTTAATGGGGCAAGATACGCAAGTAGTATTAGCTGACCAAGCTTATACACCGCAAGAAATTTCCGCAATTATTCTTACGCGTTTAAAAGGCATAGCGGAACAATATCTAGGTCAAACAGTCACTAAAGCGGTCATTACTGTGCCAGCTTATTTCTCTGATGCTCAGCGCCAAGCGACTCGCGAAGCAGGTGAAATTTCTGGTTTAGAAGTGGTGCGTATGATTAATGAGCCCACGGCTGCGGCATTGGCTTATGGTGCTATACAAACGGATGCAAAGCAGGTTCTAGTTTATGATTTGGGCGGCGGAACCTTTGATGTTTCTGTGGTTAATATGCAGGACGGCGTGGTTGAAGTCCTTTCGAGTCATGGCGATAATCATTTAGGTGGCGATGATTTTGATCAGCAAATTATTGAATATTTGATTGATCATATACAAGAGAGCAATGGCGTTGATGTGCGTAGTCATAGTAAGGCCATGGCGCGACTTACGCGTGCAGCGGAAGAGGCGAAATTTTTACTGTCCGATCAACCTTATGCCCAGATTGATGAAGAGTATTTATTAGAGCATGAAGGTGCAGCAGTGCACCTTTCTCTTGAGCTATCTAGAATGGCTTACGAGGAAATGATCGAAGATTATATTAATGAGACGATAGATGCGACGCATATTGCTTTAAAGGGGGCAAAATTAACCGCACCGGATATAGATGAAGTTATTTTAGTGGGTGGCTCGACACGTACGCCCTGTATTCGTGAACGCTTGTTTAATGAATTTGGTTTTGAGCCGCATAGCGAAGTCGATCCTGATTTATGTGTTGTCATGGGGGCTGCGATACAAGCTGCTATGATTAGTGGCCAAAAAGTCGATACGGTGCTGGTTGATATTACGCCTTACACTTATGGAACTAGTGCTATCGGTGTATTGGATGGTCAACCCTATCCATTTATGTTTGTGCCGGTTATTCATAAAAATAGTGTCCTGCCTAATCGTAAAACCGAAGCGTTTGCGACCAGTTATGATGGTCAAGATACGGTTGAGTTGAGTATTTATCAAGGTGAAGATCCTGATGCTTTGAATAATGTCAAAATAGGCGAGTTTAGAGTTGAAGGCTTATTAGATGTTGCCAGAGGTAATGTGATTACCCTAACTTTAGGCTTAGATTTGAATGGTATTTTAAATGTCTCAGCGGTAGAAAAAGAAACGGGCTTAGAGAAATCAATTACCATTAAAAATGCCTTGTCTCAATTTGAAGGAGAGTCATTAGATACTGCTAAGCAACGGATCACTTCTTTATTTGGGCAAATGGATCCGCGTATTATTGATGAAGAATCCTTAGAGGGAAGTACTGTTTCTGATGCGCCTGAAATTGCCACGGCTCGTGAATTAATTAGTAAAGCTGAAGGTTTATTTGCGCAAGTATCTGATGAAGATAAAGAAGATATGGTGGACTTAATTGAAACTATGACAAGCTGTATTGAAACGCAAGATATTGATGGCTTGGATGAACCTAGTGCGCAATTAACCGATATTATTTATTATTTGGAATCTTGATGGAGCGTTGTCCCTGTTGTAATGCACGATTGAAAGAGGCGGTCATCTGTCCGCGCTGTCGGGCGGATTTGAGTGCTGTTATTGGCTCGGAGCAAGCAGCGGAACAATACTTGACTCAGGCAATACAGTATTGGGCGCAGAAAGAAGCGGAACAAAGTATTGCTGCATTAATGGCGGCTTTGAGCTTAAAGAAAACACGCTTAACATTACTATTTCGTGATTATTTAATTCAGCAATTTTATTTAGATGTACTGGAATTACTGACGCAAAAGCATTTGTTATCAGCGAATCAGCGGTTGTACTGTGCACGTCAATTATTGTCGTTTAGCCCGCAGTTGCAACAATTACGCACTTTTACCGACTATTTATTAGCGAAGCATCATGAGCAGGTTCTGGTTAATAGCAACATAGATTAAGCATATAAATGGTAGGGCGGACTTTAGTCCGCCTTTGGTGTTAAAGTCGCGCCTTACAAAATATATAATATTCTCTGTTTTGTGGGAGCGACTTTAGTCGCGAATCGTGGCTAAAGCCACTCCCACAGAAGCGAGAACCGTATGCTCTGCTTTTAGCTTTTTCTAAAGCTAAGAACACCCTCTTGCACATCGACATTAATAGTATCTTCTGCCGCATATTTGCCGGCTAAAATATCTTGTGCCAGTGGGTTTTCCAGCTCTTGTTGAATAGCGCGCTTAAGCGGTCTAGCGCCATACACAGGGTCAAATCCCGCTTCACCGATTTTATCTAAGGCCTCATCAGTAATAGACAGCTGTATATCCCTATCCAGTAAACGAGCGCGTAAATGTTCGATTTGTATTTTTGCTATCGAGCGTATATGTGCCTGCCCCAAAGGATGAAATACGACAGCTTCATCAATACGGTTAATAAACTCAGGTCGGAAATGGCTACCGACTACTTCCATAACCGCTTGTTTCATGACTTCATAATTGTCTTCGCCTGCTAGTTCCTGAATAAGGTCAGAACCTAGGTTAGACGTCATAATGATCACTGTATTACGAAAATCAACGGTACGCCCTTGGCCATCAGTCAAGCGGCCATCATCAAGGACTTGCAAGAGAATATTAAAGACGTCGGGATGCGCTTTTTCGACTTCATCCAACAAAATAACCGAATAAGGTCGGCGACGTACGGCTTCAGTTAAATATCCACCTTCTTCATAACCGACATAACCCGGAGGTGCGCCGACTAAACGTGCGACAGAATGTTTTTCCATAAACTCCGACATATCAATACGAATCATCGCATCTTCGGTATCGAATAAAAAGTTGGCTAAGGCTTTACAAAGTTCGGTTTTACCAACCCCTGTTGGCCCTAAAAATAAGAAAGAACCATTTGGGCGACTTGGGTCTGATAAACCGGCACGCGAACGACGCACAGCATCACTGACCGCTTTAAGGGCTTCAGATTGGCCAATAACGCGCTCTGCTAGCGCTTGTTCCATATTTAATAACTTGTCACGCTCGCCTTCAAGCATTTTAGAAACGGGAATGCCGGTCCATTTAGACACAACTTCAGCGATTTCTTCTTCTGTAACTTTATTGCGTAATAAAGTCATTTCTTGCATTTCTGCTTGTGAAGCTAAATCAAGCTGCCGTTCTAATTCAGGGATTTTACCGTATTGCAGCTCAGACATCAGTGTCAAATCATTACTACGTCGGGCTGTTTCTAGCTCAGCACGAACTTGCTCTAATTTTTCTTTAATGCTCGCTGAACCTTGTATCGCTGCTTTTTCTGCTTTCCATATTTCTTCTAAATCGGCAAACTCTTTACCTAATTCCTGAATTTGAGATTCCAAGATAGCTAAGCGTTTCTTGGAAGCTTCATCGGAATCTTTTTTCATCGCTTCACGTTCAATTTTTAATTGAATTAAGCGGCGCTCTAGTTTATCCATGACTTCAGGCTTGGAATCTAATTCCATGCGAATACGACTGGCAGCCTCATCAATCAAATCAATCGCTTTATCGGGCAGTTGACGGTCGGCAATATAGCGGTAAGACAATTGTGCAGCAGCAATAATTGCTGGGTCAGTAATATCAACACCGTGATGCACTTCATAACGCTCTTTTAAGCCACGTAAAATCGCGATAGTGTCTTCAACTGAAGGTTCATCGACTAATACTTTTTGAAAACGCCGCTCTAATGCCGCATCTTTCTCTATATATTGGCGGTATTCATCCAGTGTTGTTGCACCGACACAATGCAATTCTCCGCGTGCCAGAGCAGGTTTAAGCATATTACCCGCATCCATTGCACCTTCCGCTTTGCCTGCGCCAACCATAGTATGCAGTTCATCAATAAACAGAATGACTTGACCTTCTTGTTTAGATAGGTCACTGAGTACCGCTTTTAGGCGTTCTTCAAATTCACCGCGAAACTTTGCCCCAGCAATCAATCCAGCCATATCCAGCGCTAATAGACGTTTGCCTTTCATGCCATCGGGCACTTCGCCATTAATAATACGTTGTGCTAAACCTTCGGCAATCGCGGTTTTACCTACGCCCGGCTCACCGATTAAAACTGGGTTGTTTTTAGTGCGGCGTTGTAAAACTTGAATGGTGCGGCGAATCTCATCATCACGTCCAATCACAGGGTCTAGCTTTCCTTGTTCTGCACGTTCAGTTAGGTCAATCGTGTATTTTTTCAACGCATGGCGTTGATCTTCTGCATTTTCATCGTGCACGTTTTCGCCTCCACGGACGTCATTAATGGCTTTCTCAATTGCTTGTTGGTTTACACCGGCTTGTTGCAGTGCAGTGCTTAGTTGGCCTTTGTTTTCACATGCGGCCAATAAAGAAATTTCACTAGAGACAAAGCTATCATTGCGCTTTTGCGCTAGCTTTTCAGTCAGGTTAAGCAGTTTTGCTAAATCATTAGAGATTTGCACGTCACCACCCACACCGGAAACCGAAGGCATGTTATCGAGTGATTTTTTCAGTGCATCTGTTAGTTGCTGAGTATTTGCACCTGCTTGAGTTAATAAAGGCTTAATGCTGCTGCCTTGTTGTTCAAGCATGGCTAAAAGAACATGCGTACCTTCGATAAACTGATGGTCTTTTGCTAGTGCTAAACTCTGAGCATCGTTAAGTGCGCTTTTGAATTTGCTGGTTAGTTTTTCTGGGTTCATGATTTACCTCTCAAAGTTTGTTACTACTAACTTGGGGGGTATGGGGATGATTTTCAAGGGACAGCGTTCACTTGTTTTATTGAAAACTAGGGGAGGGCTAAATGAATCAATATAGATTTTATTTTTCAATGTTTTATTTTCATGATTTGCAATGACTTCTAACCAGTTAAGACCGTCTGGAATTATAATCAACGAGGTCGGATTGTTGGTTGTTTCGCCATCTTAAAAATAGACTATACATTTAAGGCAAAATATTAAGGTATGCATTGCGTACCTTTCGGCCTAACAAGGTACGCGGTACATACCCTACATAAAGTGTACCAGTTTAAAATAATAGTCAAAATACAGGAGTACAACATGTCAAAAACAGCATTAGTAACAGGCAGTAACCGTGGAATTGGGCTTGAATTATGTACGCAATTAAAACAGCGTGGTTTTGATGTTATTGCCACTTGTCGCCAGAGCTCTCCTGCACTGGATGCTTTGGGTGTAGAAGTCATTGAAAATGTTGAGGTGAGCGACCTTAAAAGTCTTGCTAATTTGGCCACTAAATTATCAGGTCGTCGTATTGATTGGTTGATTAATAACGCGGGTATTGCTGACGGCATTGCCATGGATGCGCTTGATGATCATGCCATTGCTAGCTGCAAGCGCATGTTTGAGGTCAATAGCCTTGGCCCATTATTGACGACGCAAGCTTTGCTTGGCAATTTAGGTGAGAGCAGTAAAGTCGGTATTATTACCAGTCGTATGGGCTCAGTCGCTGATAATGATTCAGGTGGTAGTTATGGTTATCGTATGTCGAAAGCCGCCGTTAATGCAGCGGGAAAATCATTAGCTATTGACTTAAAACCGCGAGGCATTGCGGTGGGTATTTTGCATCCAGGCTGGGTGCGCACTGATATGACAGGGCACGGTGGCTTAATCGATACCGATGAGTCAGCGGCAGGCTTACTGGCTAGGATGGACGAATTAAATCTCGATAATACAGGTTCATTCTGGCATACCAATGGTGAGTTATTACCTTGGTAGGGTTGTAATAAATGGGGTGTGGTTTTGAATTTGTGGGAGGGGCTTTTAGCTGCGAATTTATACAAGTCGCGGCTAAAAGCCCCTCCCACAGTTCATTATAAATAATAATTTCTTCTTTAAACAGAAACAAGCGCAGACGATACGATGTCAAAATAGCTATTAAGCAGGTTGGTCAGAGATTGATAATAGAAAGCTTCCATGGTTTCCATAGGCTGCTCAATTAACAAACTGATAATTTCATCTGCTTTATTGCTGAGGTCATTTAGAATAAGTGAAGATACATCTAAGGTTTTGTCGATATAAGTGCTTAACGACTGGTTCAATGCTGTAAACGCTTCTACTGTAATTTGTTCTGGGTTGTCTAGGAATACTTGAAATGATTGGCGCGATTGTAGGCCATAGTCAATAAGAGTCACGATCAGCTGGTCATAATCGGCTTTAACGGCGGGAAGTATATTGTCATTAAAAGTAGCGTATAGTTGGTTGCCTTTTTCTGTCGCCTCAGCCTGCCAGCGAGTTGCTGTCTCTACGGGGTGCTCATACAGCTCTAAGCCAGTTTCAGAAACCTTGGCATGAAGTTCTAACGCAGACTCCTTTGCTTGTATAAGTAGCGCATTCGCTTGCTCGCTAATTTGGTCAAAAAGTTGTTGGGTTGGGGCGATTATTTTTGCTTGGTAATCTAAATCTTCGATGCTCATGAGCTCTCCTTATTTGTAAATATTAGAAGCTACCGGCACTAATAGTAGAGTGTGATACGGTGCTGATAGCTATTACTTAAAGAGTGTAGTGATAAGCTTTATAAAGATAAATGTGGCATTTTGCCGCGCGACATTTTGTCGCTGGACTTGGCATGAAATATGATTGTCTATATTGGTTTGAGCCTTGAAAATGTATGAAAAATAAAGGCTGTCGTTCTGATGTGTAGGGTGAAATAAGTGATTTGCCCTAAGTTACTATGGCAAATCACTCAATTTGATGAATCGTGGCTATTTTTGTGCGTCAGGATAAAATAATTTCTCACCTTTCTTTTTATAAGCATTGATTAAAGCTTGGCCTTCGTTGCCGGTGACAAACTCGATATATTTTTTCGCTAGATCATAACGCGCATGTGGGTGTTTGGCCGGATTAACCGCCATAATGTGATAGGGATTAAATAAAGCCGCATCGCCTTCATTGACTATGACTAAATCTGTTTTATCTTTAAATGCGATATAGGTGCCGCGATCCGTCAATGCATACGCTTGTTTTTCATTGGCTATGGTGAGTACTGCACCCATACCTTGACCTACGGCTGAATACCATGAGCCACTTGGCTCTATGCCTGCCTGTTGCCATAATGATTTTTCTTTTTTATGCGTGCCAGAGTCATCGCCGCGAGAAATAAAGGCGGATTGCGTTTCGGCAATGCGTTTAAGTGCTTCTTTTGTGGGCTGGTTGGCGTTGATTTGTGCAGGGTTTGCTTTAGAGCCAACTAAAACAAAATCATTATGCATCACGGCTTTTCTATCAACACCGTAGCCATTTTTTACAAACTTAAGTTCCGCAGCAGGCGCATGTACGAAAACCACATCAACATCACCGTTCTCGCCTAAGCGCAGCGCTTTCCCTGTGCCTACAGCAATAACATCTAAACGCACATCATAGACTTTTTCAAATAAGGGGTTAAGCACGCTTAATAGTCCTGAATTTTCCGTGCTAGTCGTGGTTGACATGCGTAAAATATCGGTACTGTAAGCGTTTATGCTGAGTAAATAGAGTAAAACAAAGCTCAGTATTTTTTTCATGTTAATTGTTTTCTAATTATTAAATATGGATTGAAGTTCTGTCAAAGAGTGGCATTGTGCTAGTTTTTTCGTTGCATAAAAATATGTTTTAAAGTGCATTTTTAAAATTACTACTTTAATTTATAGCTATTTCAGCATAACAATTCTAGTAGTCACGTTATTTTAGACTAAATGTTACGTCAAGCAGGTATTGATAGTGTATTGATTAATGCTATGCTAATGAACAATGTATCATAGTGTCGCGACTGCATTAGTGGCAGGTGGTGTACCTGATCGTGATTTATCTATTTTGTTATTTTGATTGATGACTTACCAATTCAATAATTTACAGTTTTACTACGCCGATAAGCTCGCTTTATTATTGGATCAAGTGACGATTGAGCAAGGCAAAACAACCGCCTTAATTGGCGCGAATGGTTCAGGGAAAAGTACTTTGTTGAATCTTTGTGCTTTTTTGGCAAGCCCCAAGCACGGCCAGCTATTATTTATGGGGCAGCCAGTTAATCAGTCTGATTTAACATCCTACAGGCGGCGTGTTGGTTTTTTAGCGCAAAAGCCATTTATGTTGCGTGGAACAGTCTTTGATAATATTGATCTTGCTTTAAGAATACATGGTAAAAAACAACGTACTGAAAAAATACAGCGCGTGTTGCAGCAATTAGATATAGAGCATTGTGCACAGCTGCAAGCGAAGAATTTATCTGGTGGTGAATTACAAAAAGCCGCTTTAGCACGAATGTTAGTGTTAGAGCCTGAAGTTTTATTATTGGATGAGCCTTTTAGTTATTTAGATCAAAGCAGTGCGCAGTCTTTAGAGTTATTTTTGCGCAACTACACTCAGGAAACAGGGAAGACCCTAGTGTTTAGCACGCATGATCGTTTGCAAGGCTTTGCCTTAGCTGATGAAGTGCTAGCATTGGCTCAAGGCAAACGCGTGCATAGTCCCTTGATCAATTTGTTTTCTGGAACCGTGCGTGAGCATGTTTTTCAGAGTGGCGCACTGCGTATTATCTTGCCTGAGGGTGTCGCTTCTGGGCATCATGCTTCCATTAATCCGCAAGATATTGTTTTATCTGTCGATGCTTTAGTTTCCAGTATGCGTAATTGTATTCGGGGGCGTATTGTAATGATTGCAGAAGAGGGCGGTAGTATTCTAGTTAATGTCGATACAGGTGTGGTTTTTCAGGTGTTAATTACTTATCAATCTTTGCATGAATTAAAAATTCAGCTAGGTGATAAAATATGGGTCAATTTCAAATCTAATTCAGTGGTGGTGTTTTGAGTAAGACTAAAACCAAAGACAAAGCGAAATCAAAAAACGTTGTGTTGCCTGGCCCTATGCGAATGGTTTGGGGAGCTTTAGCTGCTTATTGGTTAAGAGATATTATTCACCCTGCGTTTACTTTAATTGCCGTGATGATCTTATTAATGATTCCTGTTTTAATTGCCAATATGTTTTTCCCTGAGCGTAAGCCTATAGTGATAGATAATCCTGAAGTGCCTACAGATGATAATGAGGCAGAAGATACTGCTGAGAGTGTTTAGGTACGACCAAGGTAGGGTGGACTTCAGTCCGCAAGTGTAAAGATTAAAGACTACGAATTTAAGGTGAGGCAAGGATCTTCAAAAATACTATGCAGGAGTGCAAACAGTGGTTTGGAAATAATTAAATCGCGTCGCTTTTATCGTATGTTCCGATTTAATATTTTAGCCAAATTAATGCTTGCGGACTGAAGTCCGCCCTACGATTTTATGCTTAGATGAACTACAAGAAAAGACTATGAGCCGATATACAAAAAACACACAAACCTCACCTGAAACACAAGAAGATTCATTGAAAATGGCGAAAGCTACTCAGCGCCCTGGACAAACCAAAGAGCAGACAAAATTAATTGCACAAGGCATTCAAAAAGGCATCGAGCTGTATAAAAAACAACAAAAAGAAAGATCGCGAGAGTTGAATAAAAAGCTAAAAAAAGTTTCAGGCCGTTTAAACC